>DATJEJ010000155.1:0-3786 GCA_035496795.1 Candidatus Omnitrophota bacterium | reverse complement strand
TGGCCTTCCTCATGGCGGCGCTGAACTGTCGGCTGCAGGGTCACGATCGATGCGCCATCGCTCTCAGCGCCGCCGCGGTTCTGTCCAAGGAGACGGCGATCTGCCTCTTCCCCGCGATCGCCACACTGCCTTCGATCCTGGATGGGGATCACGCGCGCACGAAGAGGAGCCTGGCTGGCTATCTGGCGCTCGCGCTCGCGTGGGCCGCGGTCAATCCCGAAGTTCGCGCCCTGATCGCGCGGGGCGCCGCGACGGGAAACGGCGGGTACGTCGGCCTGGACAACCCGGGCGGGCTGGAGAACGTCGGGCGGATGTCCCTGGCCCTCCTCAACGTGCCGGAACGAGTGGAAGGAATTCGGCGGATCTGGACTTTCGGGGGAATTCTTCTCCTCGCACTGGCCCTCCTCGTCATCGCCTTGTGGTGCGGAGCCCGGGAAATTCACAGGACGCCCGCGCGCGCCCGGCACGTCGTCCCCATTCGCGGAGCGCGCCATCCCTGCCGCGTGCTGGCCATGGGCGCCCTCATGGCCGTCGTGCCGGCGCTCGCCACGGCCCTCGGGGTCAAGCACTGGGCGCCGTACTACGCCTGCATCCCCGCGCTGGGGATGTCGCTCGTTGCCGCCCTCGCGCTGGCGCGGCTGGACGCTCGACTCGCCGGAGCGCTGATCGTGCTCTTCCTCGTCTCGGGTCTCCTGTGCCGCGAGTGCGACGACGGCGGCCGGTTCGGCCAGTGCGAGCGCACGTGGGGCGCGCTCTCCTCGGACCTGGCGGCCGTCGAACGCGGCATGAAATCCCTGCGGCCGACGCTCCCCGCCGGCGAACGGGTCTATGTCTCGATCCACCTGCCCATCGAGCGACGGATCCACTCCAACCTGCTGCACTACCAGGCGCCGCGAGTCTGGTACGGGCGGCCCGACATCGAAGTGCTGCCCGCGGGACGGTTCGATCCCGGAGCACGTCCCTCGGTCATCCTGTGGATCAGTCCGAGCTGCGAAGTGTCCGAAATCGATTTTCCGTCGCTTCGCGTGCGGTCGGGCCGGCGCCCCGTGTACGAGGATTATCAGCGCGCGCTGCGCCTCGTGGCCCTGGGCGTGTTCCGGGCCGGTGACGTGGAGAAGGCGGCCGGGATGATCCTGGGCATGAGCGAGCCCGATTCCCAGACCCGTTCGTTCGACCGGCGCCTCGCGGCGGCGTTCTACCTCACCGCGGGAGAACGCCGTGAGGCGGCGAACGCCCTCAGGGGGCTGCCGCCCGTGGGTCGCCTCGATGCCTTGAACAGCCTCGTCGCGCTCCTCGGCCCCGTGGGGTCGCGCGAGAACCTGGGCCCGGCGGCGCTCCAGGCGTACGGAATTCCCGCGGACGACCCCGAAATCTGGCGCTGCCTCATGCATGCCTTTCTGTCGGCCAGGGAGATCGAGCCCGCCTGGAGAATGGCACGACAGGTGCGCGCCCTCCTTCCCGACGACGTGGAAGCCGGCCGGCTCCTCGAATGGATCGCCCGGATCCCTCGCGCCGAAGCGGTGACCGTCTCGGCCCAGGTCGCCATGAGGCGATGACGGATGTGGCGCCGGGGCGAGCGGGCCGTTGTTTGACAACGGCGTGCACCACGGCGACAATGCCACGCGTTCCCGCCATGTACCCGGAGGCGCCATGCCCAAGGCCACCCCGCAGGATGCCGAGCTGATCCTCAAGCTCTACGAGCTGCGCCGCGACCCCGAGCTGCGACGCGCGCGCAACTATCTCCTCTCCGAGTTCGCCGTCACCGACTGGGAAGAGATCCGCCCGCACTGGATGACCGGGAGCGAGATGGACCGCCACGTCCGGATGGTCTCCTCCTATTGGGAGATGGTCGCCGCGTTCGTGAATCGCGGCCTCCTCGACGAGGATCTCTTCTTCGACACCCACGGCGAGGCGCTGGTCGTGTGGAACCGCCTGAAGGCGATCGTGCCCGCGGCGCGAAAGCAGATCCGGCCCACGTGGCTCTGGAACCTGGAGCGCATGGCCCGGCGCCAGGAGCAGTGGCGGCAGCGCTCGTTCAAGACCGCCGCCCGCGTCATCGAGGCGGGGTCCAAGCTTCGCGCGGCGAAGAAATCCTGATGGGCAGCACCTTCGGCCGCCTCCTCACGATCACCACGTTCGGCGAGAGCCACGGCCCCGCGGTCGGCGTGATCGTGGACGGCGTGCCGCCCGGCATCGCCGTCGATCCCGCGATGATCCAGAAGGACCTGGACCGCCGGAAGCCGGGGCAGAGCGCCGTCACCACGCAGCGCAAGGAACCCGACCAGGTCGAGATCCTCTCGGGCGTCTTCGAAGGCGTGACGACGGGCGCTTCGATCGCGCTCGTGGTGCGCAGCGTGGACGCCCGCTCGCAGGACTACGCCGAGCTCCGCGATCTCTATCGGCCGGGCCACGCCGACTTCACGTACTGGGAGAAGTACGGCGTGCGGGACTATCGCGGAAGCGGCCGCTCCAGCGGGCGCGAGACGGTGGGGCGCGTGGCCGCGGGCGCGGTCGCGCGGCGATTGCTGGAGCGCGAGGGGGTGCGGGTGCAGGCGTGCACGGTCCAGGTCGGCGACCTGGTCGCCCGCGAGCGGGATTTCGACTTCGTGGAGCAGAACCCGGTGCGCTGCCCCGATCGCGCGGTGGCGCCCGAGATGGAGCGCGCGATCCTGGCCGCGCGCGAGGCGGGCGATTCGCTGGGCGGAGTCGTGGAGACGGTGGCGACGGGCGTCCCGGCGGGCCTGGGCGACCCCGTGATCGACAAGCTGCACGCCCAGCTCGCCTTCGGCTTGATGTCGATCCCCGCGATCAAGGGCTTCGAGATCGGAGACGGATTCGCCGCGGCGCGCCTGCGCGGCAGCGAGAACAACGACCGCATGACGCCACAAGGCTTCGCGACCAACCATGCGGGCGGCGTGCTGGGCGGGATCTCCACGGGCCAGCCGATCGTCACGCGCATCGCCGTGAAGCCCCCTTCATCGATCGCACTTCCCCAGAAGACGATGGATCGCACCGGCCAGGAGCGCGACTTCGCGATCCACGGCCGCCACGACCCCTGTCTGTGCCCGCGCGTCGTCCCGGTCGCCGAAGCGATAACCTGTCTCGTGCTGGCCGACGCGCTGCTGTGCCAGCGCGCGATCGAAGGGTGGCGTCCGAAGGCCGGGGAATGATCGAGGCCATTCCGCTACTCGCGTCATGATCGACCGCATCACGACCCGCGTCTCCGAGATCCTCCGCATCCGCTATCCCATCATGCAGGCGGGGATGGTGTGGGCCTCCGGCCACCGCCTCGCGGCCGCCTGCGCCGAGGCCGACATTCTCGGCACGATCGGCGCCGGCTCGATGAAGCAGGACTTCCTGCGCGAGGAGATCCGGAAGGCCCGCGGCCTCACGACGAAGCGCCTCGCGGTGAACATTCCCCTGCTCCGGACGGACGCCGCCGAGCTGCTGACAATCTCGTTGGAAGAAGGCATCGACACCCTCATCACCAGCGCGGGCAATCCAGCCGTTCTGGGCCCGCGCATCAAGAGCGCGCGCGCGACATGGGTGCACGTGGTGCCCAGCGTGAAGCACGGGAAGAAGGCGCAGGAATCGGGCGCCGACATCGTGGTCGGCGAGGGCTTCGAGGCGGGCGGCCACAACGGGGTGGACGAGATCACCACGCTGGCGCTGATCCCCCAGCTCGTGGACGCGCTCTCGGTCCCGGTCGCCGCAGCGGGTGGAATCGCCGACGGCCGTGGGTTCCTGGCCGCCATGGCCTTAGGGGCGGAGGGCATCTCCGTGGGC
>DATJEJ010000154.1:0-25521 GCA_035496795.1 Candidatus Omnitrophota bacterium | reverse complement strand
CTCCAGCGGCTACCAGGAGCTGGCCACCGCGACGTTCCACAGCAAGGTCTTCCGCAGCGGCGTCAGCGAGAGCCGCCTGCTCGGGAAGTGGCGCGTGATTCCGGCGCTCAACTACCGTCGCGAGAACTTCCAGGTCGGCGTGGACAGCGGCATCGTGAAGACGCTGGTTCCCGAGGGCACCTGGAGCCGTGTCCGGGCCGACGACGCCCTCTTCACGAAGAACGGCGACCGTCTCTCGCTGAACGCCCGCCTGGGCGACCGCCGGGTGGTCTCGGACGTCTCGTTCCAGCAGCTGCGCGGCGATGCCAAGCTGATCCACGCCTTCGGCCCCAGGACCCGCGGCATCGCGCGGATCGAGGCGGGGGCCACCCGCACGAACGATTTCCGCCTGCTGCCGCCTTCGCTTCGCTTCTTCGCGGGCGGCACGAACAGCGTGCGCGGGTACAGCTACAACAGCCTCGGGCCGCGCGACGAGCTGCGCCACGTGATCGGCGGGCGCTACCTCCTCACCGGCAGCCTCGAGGTGAACCAGTTCTTCCTGCCTCGCTGGGGCGGAGCGGTCTTCTTCGACGCCGGCAACGCCATGAACTCCTGGCGTCTTCCGGCCAAGCGGGGCGCGGGATTCGGACTCCGGTGGCTCTCGCCGGCCGGCCTCGTGCGGGCCGACGTCGCGTGGGGCCTCGATCGCCGCGGCACGCCGGTCCAGGTGCACCTGGCGATGGGGGCGGAGCTGTGACCCCGCGCCGGCGTCGATACCTCGTCGCGGGACTATCCGCAGTCGCGCTCGTGGCGGTCGTCCTCGCGGGGACCTGGTGGCTCTTCTTCACGCAGCCCGGCGCGAAGTGGGGGTTCGAGCGGCTGGGAAGCTTCTTCCCGGGGCGCCTCGACGTGCGCGACATGACCGGCCCGCTGCGCGGTCCCCTGATCGTCCGCCACTTCACCTACCGCAACGACCGGCTGGCCATCACGGCGGACAGCGTCTTCATCGACTGGCGCCTGCGGGAGCTGTGGCGGCGGCGGCTGGACATCCACAATCTCTACGCCAAGAACGCGCGCATCGTCGTGGGAGGGCCGGGGGACACGCCCGAGGCGCAGGATTCGCTGCGCGGTCTGCCCGATCTCAACCTGCCCGTGACCGTCATCGTGCGAAACGGCGTCGTGAACGGGCTGACCCTCGCGCGGCCCGGCAGCGATTCGGGGCTCGTGATCGACCAGGTGCGGCTGGACGCGCGAAGCATGCGCCAGGACAGCGTCCGCGTGAACGCGCTCATGGTCCGATCCCGGACGATCGACCTCGACTTCTCCGGCTCGGCGCTCCCGCGCGGCGCCTACCCGCTCGCGCTACGCGGCAAGTGGACCTACCGGCCCGCCGGAAGCGCCGTCGTCCACGGCGATGGCACGCTCTCCGGCACGCTGGAGCGCCTCCGCGTCCGCCAGAGCCTGAGCGGCCCGCTGGACGCGCAGGTGGACGTCACGCTCCTTCGCCCCCTCCGCCGCCAGGTGCGCTTCCAGGGCGACGTGGAATTCGCGCGCCTCACGCCGCGGGACTTTGGACCGACCTGGCCCCAGGGGACCTTCCAAGGGCACGTTGCCCTCGACGGGGACACGCGCGCCGCCGGCGCGCAGGGCCGCGTCCGGGGTACCACGGACGCGCTCGGCCCCGTCGCCGCGGACTTCCGCGTGCGCCGCCTCGAGCGCGGCGACTGGCTGGTCGACGACTTCGTCCTGACCCAGCCGGGCGCGCCCGGCCGCGTGACGGCGCGCGGGACCGTCTCCGGGGACTCTGCCAACGCGAGATTCGACCTCCGGACCGAGTGGGCCGCCATGGGCTGGCCGCTCCGCGGAAAGCGCTGGGTGGAGAGCGAGCGCGGCTCGGCTCGCGTCCGCGGCACGATGGCCGATTTCGACGTCCACTCCGAGGCGCTGCTCGCCGGACGGAATGTCCCGCCCGGGCACTGGACGCTGGATGGGCGCGGCGGGAACGGGCGGCTCGCGGTGCGCACCGTGATCGCGAACATCCTCGGCGGAAGGATCACCGGGACCGGCTCGGTCGCCTGGCAGCCCGGCGTGAGCTGGCGGCTCTCGTTCGACGGACGCGGCATCGACCCCGGCACGGTCTGGCGGGCGTATCCCGGCCGGCTGGACTTCGCCGGCCGGAGCGAGGGGGTGAACACTTCGGCGGGACCGAGCGGCCGGATTCTCGTGAGCCATCTTAACGGCACCGTTCGCAACCAGCCGGTCACCGCCGTCGGCACCCTCGTGGCGAACCGCGGCCAGTATCGTCTCGATCGCGCGACGGCCACCTGGGGCCCGGACTCGGTCCAGGCGAGCGGCGCCTTCGGCCGCTCCTACGATCTCGCCTGGAGGGTGAGCGCGCCCAAGCTGGGCGCCGTGCTGGCGCAGGCGAGCGGATCGCTCGAGGCGCAGGGAACGGTCCGCGGCACGAAGGCGCATCCGCGCATCGCGGGGACGGTCACGGGAGACTCGCTCTTCTTCGCCAAGGAGCACGCCGGCGCGCTGCGCGCCGACGGCGACGTGGACCTCCGCCCGGGAGGCATCGTCCGCCTGGACCTCTCCGCGAGCCGGGTGAGCGCGGGGATCCACGCCGCCGACCGCCTGATCGTCACCGCGCGCGGCACGCGCGAGCGGCACGAGTGGCGCGCCTCGGTGGCCGGAAGGGCCGACAGCACCGTCGCCGTGCTCGCGGGTGGCTTCGCGGCCGGAGGCTGGCGCGGCACGATCTCGCGGCTGGACCTGGTGAACCCCCGGTCGGGAAACTGGTCGCTCGCGGCGCCGGCGCGCCTCAACGCGGTGGACGGCCGGGTCGCTGTCACGGACTTCAACTGGCAGTCGGGGACCTCGCGCATCGTCGCCGCCGCGGACTGGGCCCGCCGCGGCCCCTGGCACGCGGACGCGCGGCTGGAACAGGTGAACCTCACGCTGCTCCAGCCCGGGCTGCCGCCGCGCCTTCGCCTGAGCGGCACGATGGCCGGCCACGTCAGCGCGCGCGGGACCGCCGAGGGGCAGCTCTACGCGGACGTCAACGTGGTCCCCGGCCCCGGCGAAATCCTTCACGAGACCGCGGACGGCCGCTGGGTGCCGACGCGGTTCCAGAACGCGCGCGTCAGCGCCGTCGCGGACGGCAGGCGCGTGCAGACGACGCTTGCCGCCGACCTCGTCAACGTTGGGACGGTTCGGGGGAACCTCGGCTGGCCCGCGTACGGCTCCTTCGCGGAAGGCACGTCCCGTCCCATCGACGGCCGGCTCGCCCTGCATCTCCGCGACCTGTCCCTGGCGCAGGGGCTGACCTCCGAGGTGGATGCCACCTCGGGAACGCTCGACGCCGACCTCGCGATCGCGGGTACGGTGCAGCGCCCGTTCCTCTACGGTCCGCTCACGCTTCGAAACGGCAGCGCGAACATTCCCCGCTACGGGCTCCAGCTCCGGGAGATGAACGTGGAGGGACGGGGCAGCCCCGGCGGCGCCATCGAGCTGCACGGCTCCGTGCGGTCGGGCTCGGGCACGCTGGCCATCGACGGGAGCGCCGCGGTGGCGCGCGGCGCGCGCCCCGTGGCGACGGTCACGGTGAAGGGGAGCCGCGTGCAGGCGATGAACACGCGCGACATGCAGGTCGTGGCCTCGCCCGATCTCAAGTTCGCCCTGAACGGAAACCGTCTCGACATCACGGGGGAGGTGGAGGTTCCCGAGGGGACCATCACGATCGGCCGGGCCGACGAGCGCCGCCTGATCAAGACGTCGCCCGACGTGGTCTTCACGGGCGCCGACACGCTCTCGGAAACGCCCACCGAGGTGCACACGCGCGTCCGGCTGGTCATGGGCGACAAGGTGCGCGTGACCGGATTCGGTCTCGACGTGCGGCCGACCGGCAGCGTCACCGCGATCGACGTTCCCGGGTTGCCGACCCTGGGGAACGGCCGGCTGGACATCAAGGACGGCACCTACCACATCTACGGCCAGGACCTCGCCGTCGAGACCGGAAGTCTCATCTTCGCCGGGGGGCCGATCACCAATCCCGCCGTGCGGGCCCGCGCCACGCGCACCGCCGCCGACGGAACCGTCGCGGGATTCAACGTGAGCGGCACGGTCGCGAAGCCCGAGGTGCAGGTCTTCTCCGAGCCGGCGATGGGGCAGAGCGAGGCGCTCTCCTACATCATGTTCGGGAAGCCGATCGAATCGGCCAACCTCTCCGAAGGGCAGATGGCGAGCACGCTGGCCTCCACCATGGGGGTGCCGGGCACCAACCTGCTCGCGCAGGGGGTCGCCTCGCAGCTGGGGATCGAGCAGGCGCGCGTGGACGTGGGCACCTCGATCCAGAACACGTCGCTATCCCTGGGCACCCATCTCTCGCCCAAGCTCTACGTCAGCGCCGGCATGGACGTGTTCCAGTCCACCTCCTCCCTGCGGCTGCGCTACATCCTGAACCGCATCTTCACGATCGAAGCCGAGACCGCCCGCCAGAACCGGGTCGATATCCTGTACACCATCGAGCCTTAGAGCCCCTCCGCACTTTTCGCTCAAGAACGCGCCGGAATCCGCCGATAACGGCAAGGTGCCGCCTCGCCATGGCACGTCCCGGGTGTCGGGCCCGGGGACAGCGGCGAGCGCGTTCCCAGCGAGCCCACGATGCGACGACCTGCTCCGCCAACCGGCTCCACGCTGCTCCTGCTTTGCGCCGCGCTCCTCACGTGCGGACGCTTGGGCTCCGCCTGTGCCTCGCCCCTGAGCGCGGGCGCCGGCGTGGACCGGCAGGCAGGACCCGGCAACCAGACCTACACCGCGGGCCTTCTCTTCGGCACGGTGTCCGTGCCGCTGGCTGACGCCACCGTTGCCCTCATCCGCTACGACGATTCGGTGACCGGCTACGGGAACGCGCTCTTCGCGAACGCGGGCGTCGGCGTGCCGGGGCTCGCGCGGATCCGCGCGATCGGAGCCCGCTCGTTCGGCGACGGGGGCTATCGGGCGTGGAAGCTGCGGGCCGGTCCCGAGTGGTCCCTCGGCCTCGTCACGGCGGGCGTCTACGGACTCCACCAGGAGGACAACGCGTCGGCCAGGCTGAACGCGGTGGGCGTCGAGGTCGGCACGTCGGTCGTTCCGGGCCTCGCGCTCCAGGCCGGCGGCATGGCCGGCAAGCGCGAGGGCGACGCCAACGCGTCCCAGGCGAGCGGATCGTTCGTCTGGGGTGCCTTCTCCCACGTTCAGATCCTCGGCGAGCTCGACGTCGGCCGAGGCGTGGCCAGCTCGACGACCTCCACGTCGGGGGGCGGTCCGCTGCACCGGCTGCCGCTCGCGGGCGGACTGGGCGCGGGCTCGCCGGGCGAGCGCACCGTGACGGAAACCAGCGTCGAGACGGTTGGACTTCTGGGCGTTCGATTCCTGATTCCGTGATCCGCCGAGGCGGAGCGCCCGGAAGATACGGCGCCGCAAGGCGCATACGAAGGGAGGAATGGATGAGGCGAATCATCGTTCCGTCGCTCACCGCGGCACTCATGCTGGCCCTCACGGCGGCGGCCGCGGCGGAAGGGAACGACGCGAAGCAGGGAGGGGTGGTCCCGTTAGGCGCGACGAGCGTGCCGGAGCCTGTGCCCGCGACTCAGACCACGACGAGCGGGGAGGCGACCACGACGGCGACCGCGCCGGCGCCCGGCGCCGCCAAGAACGAGGCGCGGCTCAAGGCGATCCGCGATCGGGCCGCGAAGATGCCGGCGACCGATCGCGAGGAGATCCAGAAGAAGCTGGAGGGCAACATCAAGGACGTGGACGTCGAAGCCGTCGCCAACGGCGACGCCACGGTAGCGGACCGTTTCGCGGCGGAATTCGGGGTGACCTCCGAAGCGCTGCTCGCCGAGCGGACGCAGTACAACGTGGGATGGGGTGAGGTGATGATCGCGCACACGCTCCTCGCGAACGCGCCGAGCGGAACGACGATCGACCAGCTGTACGCGCTCCATGCGGACGGGATGGGTTGGGGACAGGTCGCCTACGGCATGGGGCTTCAGGTTGGAAGCGTGGCGGTCGCCGTCAAGACCGAGACCATGGTCGCGAGAGGGACCATGAAGGCGGACGGCAAGCCGGCGAAGATCGGGGCGAACACGCGCGTGGCCTCCACCGGGGGCACGCATGCCGCCGCGGGTCAGACCCGCGCGGGAGCCGCGTCGAGCGCCGCCTTGGGGGTAGGGGTCAAAGTCCCGAAGTAGTCGTCTCGTCGAGAGGGAGTCATGCCTGCGGGGAGCCCCATCGGGCTCCCCGCTTCGTTTCCCCTTGTGCCCCCGCGGCTCCTTCGCTTCAATCCCACCGCCCATGAAGATCGAGCGCGTCATCGAGATCGATGCTTCGCCGGAGACGGTGTGGCCCCACGTCGCCGACGTGGAGCGCTGGCGCGAATGGACCCCTTCCATCAGGTCTATCGAGCCGCTCGATCCCGGCGGCCTCGCCGTCGGCGTCCGGTTCCGGGTGCTCCAGCCCAAATTTCCACCGGTCATCTGGCGGGTCTCCTCCCTGGTCCCCGGCCGCTCCTTCGAATGGGTTGCCCGCAGCCCGGGCATGACGAGCACGGGGCGCCACGTGGTGGAGCCGCGTCCCGGCGGGGGATCGATCGTGACGCTGGCCGTGATCCAGGAGGGACTCCTGAGCGGCATCGTCGGGGGGATGCTGGCCCCGCTCAGCCGGAGCTACGTCGAGATGGAGGCCGAGGGGCTGAAGCGCCGTTCCGAGAAGGGCTAACGGCGGAAGGCTCGCGTTGCTGCGAGAGGTCAGTCCGGCGGACCTAGTACCCCGAGGAGCCCCGAACCAGCCGCAGCGTAGGCCGGTTCGCGACCTCGGGACCGGAGGCGGAGCCGTTCAGGAGGATGCTTTGCCCGACCGCGAGCGGCAGGGCGAGCGGGCCCGCCATCTCCAAGAACTCCCGATGCCAGCGGCGGCCGCGCCGCGCCGCCCGCCCTCCGTACGCCCCCAGATGGAGCGGAACGACGGGAGGGGATCCGAGCGCCTCGGCCGCGCGGAGCGCGTCGGCGGGGCGAAGGTGGGCGTTCACGTTGAGGAGCGCGAGATCGGGCTTGCAGCTCCGCCCGATCGTCTCGATGCCCGGGAAGTAGTCGGTGTCCCCGCTGTAGTAGACCGTGCCGTTCTCCGTCCGGATGACGTACCCCAGCGCGCGCCCGTCAGCCTCGGCGATGTGCGAGTAGCGACCGCCCGGATGGTCGGCCGGGACGGCCAGGATCGACGCGCCCCGGATCGTGTACTCGTCGCCCACGCGCATCACGCGCACCCGAGGCCCCAAGCCGCGCACGTACTTTTCGGAAGGCGGCGGGCAGAGGATGGTCGCGCGCTTGGGGAAACGAGCCAGCGTGCGGGGCTGCAGGTGATCGGAGTGGGCGTGCGAGATCAGAATGACGCGGGTTGATTCGTAGGCGCTGGGCGGCGGCGAGGGAATCCGCCGCCCGTTGAGCGGCGAGTAGCGTCGGCCAAAGACGGGATCGGTCACGATCCCGCGCCCCTCGACGTCGATGTAGACGCAGGCATGACCCCAGAAGGTCACCGCTTCGCCGGGAGGTTCCGCATAGAGCTCGGGATCTTGCCGGGGCTGCGCGAAGAGCGCAGCCTGCTCCTGGTTGAATGCGGCCAGGATGCTGGCGAGGGCTGTCTTCAGAGGGGACATTTCGTTATGAAACACCTCCGCCGCCCGGTTTCTCCTCTGGCCCGTTGCGACCGTCCTGTTTTTCTCCGACGGGCCTCGCGGCCAGCGCGCCGCCATCGGCTCCAGGCAGCGGCGCTCTTCCAGTCCCTCTTACTACTTTCGGGCGCCGCCCCGCAAAGCATTACTGGAAATGTGAGCTATCGAACCAGCACCACCCTCCTCGTCAACACGCGCCCCTCCGCCGTGAGCCGCACGTAGTAGATCCCCGAGGCCGAGCGGCGCGGCGCGCCCCCGGCCCAGTCCACGTGGTGCTCGCCGGCCGGGTAGCGCCCTTGGACGAGCGTCGCGACGCGCCGCCCGAGGGAGTCGACCAGGTCCATCCGCACGTCCGCGTCGCGGCTCAGCGTGAAGCTCATCCGGGCCTGCCCCCGCGCCGGGTTGGACGAGAGCAGGCGGAGCTGGACGCCGTGAGCCTGCGTTGTCGCGACGGCCACCGGCTCGCCGGCATAGCGGAAGAGCCAGAATGTTCCGCTCTGGTTCATCACGAAGACGTCGTTGGCCGGGTCGTAGTCCATGTCCTCGGCGTAGTTCACCAGGGGATCCGGAGCGGTCGCGGGAGAGAGTTTCTCCCAGCGTCGGCTGTTCGGATGCAGCACCCAGGTGTCCGTGAGCGCGGCGTTGGAGCCGGTGACGCCGCCCCAGAGGAGCACGACGTCATGCGCGGAGTCGTAGGCCATGTTGGCGAAGCGGCGCGGGCTGGGGCCTTCGCCCGAGGCGGCGACCTGGGCCCAGGTGTTCGCGCGCGCGTCGTACTGCCAGAGCTCGTTCGTCGGCTGCCCGTTGATCGCCCCTCCGAACATCCAGGTCACGCGGCGCGCGGAATCGAACGTGAGCGTCTGGCCGGCGCGGGGCGCCGGGGTCGTCACCGGAGCGACATCGGTCCACAGCTCGCTCTTCAGATCGAAGACGTAGGTCTTGTCCCCGTCGTGGTAGCCCCGGTCCGATCCGCCGAAGAGGACCAGCTTCTCGAGAAAGGGATCGTAGGCCATCGCCTGCTCGAAGACGGTGAAGGGGTGCGGGCCCGCGATCGGCCTCCAGGCGTGCTGCGCGAAGGAGTAGCTCCACATGTCGCCGATGTATCCGTCGGGGATGTTGCTGTTGGCCCCGGACCAGAGGTAGACGGCGTCGTGGGAGGCCACGTAGACGAGGCACGCATAGGCGTGCCGATCGTAGGGCGTGGGGTCGGCGACGTTCTCCGGAAGGGGTCCGCTGCCGGTGCTGGTGTGGGTCCAGTGATCCAGCTTCTCCAGGGAGAGCTGATTCTTCACCGGGTCATAGCTCCAGAGCGAGTTCGCGTAGATGTTGCCCAGCGGATACACGGGCGGCTCATTGTAGCCGTCGAAGAGAACCATCCTGCCGCTCACGGAGTCGTAGCGCAGATGGTTCCACCCCCGCCCCTGGTACGAGCCTCCCAGTCCGGAGGGAAGGACCTGGGTGGGCGCCTTCAGAGCGACCCATGTGTTGGCGGGGATGGAGAGCGCGGCGGCGGACGGGACGGGCAGAAGGAACAGCGATACGAGGGCGAGCAAAGCTCCAGGGAACGATGTATGAGGGCGCCTGGGCGAGGCCAAGATGTCCATCTCGGGGGCTCCTTGCGTGGTTCGACTGCGGCATTTCCAATGCGGCCGGCGCTGCGGGCTGCCCTAAGAGGATAGGGGAATGGCGGGCAGGCGGGTGGGTCTACATTTCAGATGAAGATTTAACCTCAACATAAAGCAGTTTAGCTGCTTGCGAGAGTCGCCACCACGTGCTCGGCGTCCTCGCCCACCCCCATCAACAGCGCGGACTTTCGCTTGTGCAGCCAGTGAAGGCCGACGAAGTAGAGGCCGGGTACCGGAGAGACGCCGCGCTGGTGGACCGGCCACCCTTGCGCATCGTGCTCGACCCCCTCGATCCAGGCGTGGTCCGGCCGGAACCCGTTCGCCCAGATCACGGCGGCGACGCCGGCCTGGCGCAGGTCGAGCTCGTGAAGCTCCGGGGCCGCCATCGGCTCCTCGGCGGGCTCGGGATCCGGCAGCTCGAGATGCGCCGCGGCGGCGACGCCGTCGGCCAGCTTCCGGAAGCCCGCGACGTACTCGTCGCCGGCCGCCAGGTTCGCGCCCAGACCTTCACCCAGACGGAGCACGGCGCCCTCGATCGCCTCGACCCGTCCCAGGAGCACCGCTCCGTGCCGCGCCAGCCACCGCGGGTTGCAGTCATGGCCGCCGTCATTCCCGGATACCGGAACGTTGCACCCGAGCCGCGCCGCCGGAGAGGGCAGCGTGTCCACGGTCTGATCGGCGAGCCCCGAGTCGATCATCCAGTGCATCAGCTCGCGGCCGCGGTAGCGGCGTGGAAGCCAGGGACAGCGGCCGACGGCGAGGTACACGCTTCGCCCCGCCAGGAGCAGTTCCTCGGCGATCTGGCAGCCCGACTGGCCGCTGCCGATGATCGCGACGGCTCCCTCGGGAAGCTGGGACGGCCGACGGTACTCGCTGGTATGGAGGCTCGCGATCTCCGGCGGCAGCTGGCGGGCGAGCGGCGTCGGCGTGGGACGCTGATACGCGCCGGCGGCCACGATCACCCGTCGCGCCGACAGGGCTCCGGCGGACGTTTCCACCACGAAGCGCCCGCCGTTCCGGCGCACGCGCGCCACCGGCGTCCGCTCCCGGACGGGCGCGCGGAAGCTCTTCGCGTAGCGCTCGAGGTAGGTGATCGTCTCCCGAAGCGACGCGAACGCCTCCGGCTCGGGGCCGTCGTAGGGGAAGCCGGGGAGCTGGAGCGTCCAGTTCGGCGTGTTGAGGTAGAAGCCGTCCCAGCGCTCCGACCGCCAGGTCTCGCCGACGCGTCCGCGCTCCAGGACCACGTGCTCGATTCCGCGCCGGGTCAGGCACCAGCTTGCCGCGAGGCCGGCCTGGCCGGCGCCGATCACGACCGTGTCGATCCGCTCGGGCTCGCCTTCCACCATTCCATCCGCCATGCGGGCCAGTGTATCGTATGCGCATGACCCGCACGGCATCGGAGTGGCCCGCCCTCCCGCTGGACCGCTGGCGCGACACCTCCGCCACGCTCCACATGTGGACTCAGATCGCGGGGAAGATCTGCCTGGCCCTCACCCCGAGGGTGAACCATTTCTGGAACATCGCCTTCCAGGTCACGCCGCGGGGCCTGGCCACGCCGACCATGACGGCGGGGGAGCGGACCTTCACGATCACGTTCGATCTCGTCGCGCATCAGCTGTTGATCGAGGTCTCGGACGGTTCCGTGCGGACGATCCCGCTGGAGCCGCGCTCGGTGGCCGCGTTCTACCGCCTTCTGATGGACACCCTGCACGGGGTGGGTATCGACGTGCGGATCTGGACGATGCCGGTCGAGATTCCCGACCCGATCCGCTTCACCGAGGACGAGATCCATCACGCCTACGACCCGGTCTGCGCGAACGCGTTCCTGCGCGCGCTCCTCTCCATCAAGCCGGTGTTCCAGAGCTTCCGCTGCGATTTCGTGGGCAAGTGCAGCCCCGTGCATTTCTTCTGGGGGAGCTTCGACCTCGCGGTGACGCGCTTCTCGGGACGACGAGCGCCGGAGCGGCCCGAGGCCGACGCGATGACGCGCGAGTCCTATTCGCACGAGGTCATCAGTCACGGCTTCTGGCCGGGGAGCGGAGCGGTGCCGGATGCGGCGTTCTACGCCTACGCGGTGCCCGCGCCGGCGGGATTCGACGCGGCGGCGGTGGAGCCATCAGCCGCCTCCTACAACCGGGAGTTCGGCGAGTTCATCCTGCCCTACGAAGCGGTCCGCCGGTCGGTCGATCCGGTTGCGTCGCTCACGGCGTTCCTGAACAGCACCTACGAGGCCGGCGCCAGGCTCGCCGGCTGGGATCGCGACGAGCTGGAACGGAGGTAGAGCCATGGACGAGGCATGCGCCCATCTGAAGCAGATCCATGACGTGAAGCACCCCAAGGTGCGTCAGTGCGACGAGTGCGTGCCGATCGGGGCGCGGTGGGTGCACCTGCGCACCTGCCAGGAATGCGGCACCACCCTCTGCTGCGACTCCTCGCCGAACAAGCACGCGAGCAAGCACGCGAAGGCGGTCCACCATCCGGTGGTGGCGTCGGCGGAGCCGGGAGAGCGGTGGCTGTACTGCTATCCCGACGAGTCGTTCGTGGAGTACTGACCTCTTCAGGCCGCCGCGTCCGGCGCCTTGTAGGCGTAGAGCGGGATCTCCTCCTCCTCGCCGGGTAGCCGGACCATCCGCTCATAGCGCATTCCGATCCGCTCGAGGATCCGGATGGAGCGGTGATTGTCGGGCGAGACGATCGCGACGATTCGCGTGAGGCCCATGGAGCGCACCCCGTACTCCAGCACCGCCGCGGCCGCCTCGGTCGCGTAGCCCTGTCCGCGATGGCGGGCCAGGAAGGCGAACCCGATATCCACGTCCTCCAGCGACTCCCGCCGGATGAGCCCGCAGGATCCCACGACCTCGCCCCCGTGCACGAGGGAGACGACGTACATGCCGAACCCGACGCGGTCGTACTGGGCGAGCGTGCGGTCGCGGATGTAGGCGCGCGCGTCGTCCAGGGTCCGGACGCCTCGGTCGCCGATGTAGCGGATCCAGTCGGGGTCGTTCACCATCTCGAAGACGAACGGGGCGTCGTCGAGGGTGAAACGGCGAAGCACGAGGCGCGGCGTTTCGAGGACGACGGTCGGGGGATGCACGCCGGAATCGTACAGGGCCCCCGCCCGCCGTTCCACACCAGCGCGTGCCGGCCTGCATGGCGCCGCGCCGGACCCATTGCGATTCAGTCCACCGGCTCGGCGATGCGCCGTTCCTTGGCGTCGCGCAGGATGTCCCGCATCTCCCGATTGACCTGCTCCACCGCCTCGTGCAGGCGCGCTTTCGCCTCGTCGCGCCGGCGCGTCAGGTCCTGCTTCTCGTCGGAAGAGAGCGCGAAACCGCCGTACACCTGATCTTCCACCTCGAGCCGGGTCGTCACGCGGTCGAGCCTGCGCTCGAGGCGGTCGGTCGGCTCGCCCTGCCGCTCGGCCCGGTCGATCTCCCGCCGGAGCTCCGCCTGCTCGCGCAGGAGCTCGGCCCTGCGTATCTTCGGCCGCGCCTCGCTCAGCGAGAGCTTCGCCTGGGTGCGGGCGATCTCGCCGATCTCGCGCCCATACCGGCCGATCCGCTCCGTGGCGCGATGGGCGCGCTCGACCATGGCGCGGTCGATGATCACGTAGCCGTCCTCATCGTCCTCGATGTAGAGGAAGCGTTCTCCGAAGCGGTCCTTCAGCTGGTCCAGGGTGGGATGGTCCACCTGCCCGGACATGCTCGTGTTCCCGCCGTCCACGACGGCCCACGTGAAGTCATCCCGGTCGTTTCCGTACGCATAGCCGTGCTGGCTGGCGTGGGAATCGCCGTGGGCGGGGGAAAGAGAGGGGGCCGCGAGAACCAGAGCGGCCAACGCCGCCAGAGCCGCTGCGCGAATGGGGTGCATGACGTCTCCTCGTGAGGGTTGGACGGACTGCCCGCGTCATGCCCTTAGACAGGCTACCCGGCCGGAGCGTTGGACCCGTCCGGTTGACGGCGCCGGGGCATCGTGGTGTCATTTCCGGCGACCCGAAACCGATTCTGGATCCGGAGGCTCCGATGGACGCTTTGGCTCAATTCAAGGAAACCCAGCGGAAGAGCTGGGCCCACTTCGCCCCGCTGGAGACCCTCACCACGCCCGCGGCCGCCCAGCTCGTGCGCCACGCCGGCGTCCGGGCCGGTCAGCGGGTGCTGGACGTGGCCTGCGGGACCGGAGTCGTCGCGGTGACGGCGGCGCGGTGCGGGGCCCGCGCCACCGGTCTGGATCTCACGCCCGAGCTGCTCGTCCGCGCGCGGGAGAATGCGGAGATCGCGGAGGTCGCGATCGACTTTCACGAGGGGGACGCGGAGGAGTTGCCGTTTCCGGCCGGAGCCTTCGACGTCGTGCTCAGCGAGTTCGGGCACATGTTCGCGCCGCGGCCGGAGGTCGCGCTGGCCGAGATGCTGCGGGTCCTGAAGCCGGGCGGCACGCTCGCCTTCTCGACGTGGCCGCCGGAGCTGGCGATCGGGCGCGTGTTCGCGCTGGTGGCGCGCTATCTGCCTCCGCCCCCGATTCCGGTGCCGCCGCCGCTCCTCTGGGGCGATCCCCAGGTCATCCGCGAGCGGCTGGGCGCGTCGGTGCGGGACATCGTGTTCGCGCGGGAGGTGATGGCCGTCCCTTCGCTGAGCCCGCAGCACAACCGGCTCATGACGGAGCAGACCGCGGGGCCGATCCTTCGCGTCGTGGAGACGCTCCGCGACACCGATCCGGAGCGGCTCGCGCAGTTCCGGCGCGAGTTCGAGGCGATCGCGACTGACTACTTCGGGGACAACGTCATTGCACAGGATTACCTCATGACCCGCGCGACGAAGGTCTAGCGCTCCGCGCGGGCTTGGGGCGCACTCCGGCCCCCAGGAGCTGCAGCAGGGACCCTTCCGGGCGCTCGATCTGCTCCAAGGTGCATTGCTGGGGCGCCTTGTCCGGGCGCCAGCGCAGGAACCTCGTTCCGTGCCGGAAGCGGCTGCCGCTCACGTGGTCGTACTCCACCTCGACGACGAGCTTGGGCTGGAGCGGCTCCCACTGGCCGGAGCGCTCCGTGCTCCAGCGGCTCGGTCCGCCGGGCGCGTTGCCCGTGAACCCCGGCGGCTTCACGAGCGCCTGGAGCTTGGGCACGAGCGCCTTCTTCTCCGGGGCCGCGAAGCTCGACGTGAATCCCACGTGATGCAGGAGGCCCTGGCCGTCGTACAGGCCTAGCAGGAGGGAGCCGACTTCGCTCTTCCCCTTCGACGCGTACCGGAATCCGCCCACGACGCAGTCGGCGGTGCGCCGCTGCTTGATCTTGACCATCCCGCTGCGGTCGCCCGACCGGTAGGGGAGATCGCGGCGCTTGGCGATCACGCCGTCCAGGGCACCACGCGTCTTCTCATACCATCGCATCGCGTCGCGCGGGTCGGCCGAGGCGGGGGAAAGTCGGATCGAGCGGTGGCTCTTCAGGAAGCGCGCCGCGAAGGCCTCCAGCCGCGGCCTGCGCTCGGTCAAGGGCAGCGGCACGAGCGAGGCACCCTTCTCGTCCACCAGCAGATCGAACACGATGAGCATCGAAGGGGTCTCGGCCGCGAGCTTCCGCACCCGGCTCTCCGCGGGATGGATGCGCATCAGGAGGTTGTCGAACGAGAGCGACTTGCCGCTCGGAACCACGATCTCGCCGTCGACCACGAAGCGAGGCGCCTTGACCTCGCGAAGCGCTTCCACCATCTCCGGGAAATAGCGCTCCAGCGGCTCGCCCGCCTTCGACTGCAGCGCCACCGAATCGCCGTCGCGAAACGCCAGGCAGCGGAAGCCGTCCCACTTGGGCTCGTATTCCCACTCCGGTCCGACGGGGATGACGTCCACGGAGCGCGCTTCCATCGGCGGGAAGGGGCGGCGGATCGGGAGCGTCACAGGAATTTACTCAGGATTACGCGGCCCTTCGCGCCGAGGAGCGGCTTCCACAGGTCGCCCAGCTTGGCCACGCGCTCCGGCACGTTGTCCATTCGGAAGTCCTCGATCTCGATGCCGCGCTCGATCTCATTCCACGAGACCGGCGTCGAGACGGGCGCGCGCGGCCGGGGCCGCACGGAGTAGATGGAGGCCAGCGTCCGGCCCCACGCGTTCTGGTTGTAGTCCACCAGCACGCGCCCCTCGGGACGCTTCGCGACGCGGTATTCCGCCGTCACCAGCGCCGGCGCCTGGGCGGCCAGCGCGATCGCGAAGCTCTTCGCAAAACCCCAGACCTCTTTCTGGAGCGGTCCGCGTCGGATCGGGATGTAGACGTGGATTCCCTTCGATCCCGTCGTCTTGGCGTGGCAGGTCATCCCCAGCCCCTCGAGGCCGCGCCGGACGAGGAGCGCCGTCTCCCGCACCTTGTCGAACGAAGCGCCGGGCACCGGGTCGAGATCGAAGTGGAGGTAGTCGGGGCGGTCGGTGTCGTCGCACCGCGCGTACCAGGGGTTCAGGTCGATGCATCCGAGGTTGATCACCCAGAGGAGCGAGGGAAGGTCCTGGATCATGGGGAAGTCGATGACGTTTCCCGAATCGTGGGGGATCCGGCAGGTCTCGATCCACTCCGGACGCGGCGAGGGGGCGCGCTTCATGAAGAAGAACTCGCCGTGCGCGCCGTTGGGATAGCGCTTCATGACCATGGCGCGGTCGCGAAGATGCGGCAACAGGACCGGTGCTACGCCCGCGTAGTACTGGAGCAGATCGCGCTTCGCGATGCCCAGCTCGGGCCAGAAGGGTTTGTCGAGATTGGTGAGCCGGACGACCTTGCCGCCGCCGAAGTCCAGCTCCACGTCGCGGACGTCGGCCGGAATCGTGACGGCGCCCTTGGCCTTCGAGCGAGGCGCAGCTTTGGCTTCAGAGGCCTTGGGCTCCGAGGCAGACGCCTTCGCGGCCCGGGTCGCGGCAGGGCGCTTGGCCGATGCGCGCGGCGGGCTCACCGGATCGGCTCCAGCCGCGGGGGCCGCGGGCCGCGGCGGATCGCGCCGGCGATGGGGACGTACTCCAGCTCTTCTCCGCGGAGGACGCAACGGAGCATCAGTCCGCCGCGGCTCATGTCGCCGCGTCCCACGAACGCGGCGGGGAAGAAGAGCCGGCCGTCCAGGAGCCGCTCGATCAGGTCCACGTACTTTCCGGTCGCGATGCTGCCGAGCAGGACGACGCGGTCGCCCGGCTCCAGCGTGGCGGCGAGCGTCGCGGCGTCGCGCTCCAGCGGCTCCCGGAAGCGAGGCTCGTCGTGGGAGACGCCGATGCTCGCGATCTCCTCGAGGTCGCCGATGCGGACGATCGTGTCCGCCGGGATCAGCCCCCGTCCCGGCGTGATGACCAGCGCGCCCGGGCGCGACGCAGCGCTCCCGAAGGCCATTCCGTACGCCAGCTTCCCGCGAAAGTAGAGGCCACTCAGGAAGGAGAAGACCTCTCCCAGCGGAGCGCCCTCATCCCGGACCCGAGCGGCCAGGGGGAATGCGGCGCGCTCCCGGAGGAGGATCTGGGCACGCCTGCCGCCGCAGTTGGCGGGCGAGAGCAGGAACACGGTCCCCGTACGGCGCGGGGGCTCCGGGGGGCTGGGGGCGTCGAGCGTCATGGGGAAATAGTATGGGCCGAAACCCCGCGGGACTCCACGGGGCTTCGGCCCGGTCCATGGGGCGAGGGCGGTCCTATTTGAGGATCGTCACGCGTCCGCGGGTCGATCCCTCGGCGGCTTCGATCCGGAAGAAATAGATTCCCGATGCGAGCGCGCTGCCCGCGTCGGTGCGTCCGTCGATGGCAATCCGCTGCGCGCCCGCCGGCGCGTCCTCCGTCTCGACAAGGGTGCGCACACGCCGCCCCTGGATGTCGAAGAGGGCGACGTGGAGCGGTCCCCGGACCGTGGTCACGAATCGGAGCACGCCGTTCGGGTTCAAGGGATTCGGCGCCACGGAGGCCGTCATCGGGGCGCCGGGGCCCTGCACGCTCAGGACGAGCCGCGTGCAGAAGGGCCGTCCGCTCAGGAGACGGCCCTCGAAGAGCACGGGGACGTCGCGCCGACCGGTGATGCGGTCGAAGAGCCTGGCCAGGTCCTCTCCCGCGAACCACAGCGAGAGGTCGAGGACGCCGTTGTGGTCCCGGTCTCCCGCGGCGGCGCCTTTGGCCAGGATCCCACCGATCGAGGAGACCGAGCCGGTGCCTTCGGAGACCAGCCGGAGCGACTCGAGATCGACGTCCTGGACCGCGAACGAGCCCTCGACCGGCTCCACCTGCACGGCGAAGGCCGGCGTCCGGGAGGCGATGATGACGGGGCGATGGTCGCCAGTCACGAACGCGCGCGCGAATCCGGCGGCGTTCTGGGGCGACGCGAAGCGCTGGACCAGCGCCGCGCCGTACCTCTGGTCGGTCATCGCCAGGTCGGGCACCGCGTCGCCGTCCACATCCCCGATCGCGCAGTGGTGGGCGCCGCCGGGAAGCGCGATCGTCTCGGCCGCGACGAACGCTCCGGCCCCATCGCCCCGGTAGACCTGCGCCTTGAAGCCCTGGCCGTCGGCCAGAACGAGGTCGTCGATTCCATCCCCGTTGAGATCGCCGGCCGTGACCGTCTGCGGGGCGGTGAACCCGTCGAACTCGTCGGTCTGCACGAAGCCCCCGTTCCCATCGCCTCGATCGATGAAGAGCGATCCGTTGAAGTCCGCGATGGCGAGGTCCAGCTTCCCGTCGTTGTTCCAGTCGCCCGTCGCGACGCTGAACGGCGACTTGCCCGCCGTGACGGAGGTGGGGTCGTGGAAGGTGCCGTCGCCGTGTCCGAGCAGGATTGAAACCGTGCTGTAGAAGGCGCCCGCGACAGCCAGGTCGACCCTGCCGTCCCGGTTCCAATCCCCCGAGATCAGGCCGTACGGCGTCCCCGGCACCGGAACGTCCTTTCGCGGCGCGAACGTGCCGTCGCCGCGGCCCAGGAAGAGCGAGACCGCCGACGTGCCGCCGTCGGCGACCGCCACGTCCACATGCCCGTCGTCGTTGAGATCCACGGCGATCACATCCATCGGAAGCGCCTTCGCCGGAAGCGTGGAGGGCGGATCGAAGGATCCGTCACCGCGGCCGCGGAACACCATGATGGCGCCGGTCAGGCCGACCGCCGCGTCCAGGTGGCCGTCCTCGTCGAAGTCGGCCAGAGCCGCTGACGTGGGGGCGGCCGGGAAGACGCCCAGCGGATAGGAGTGTTCTGGGGCGAAGGCTCCCCCCCCGAGCGACACGAAGACCGAAAGGGTCCGGACCTCGTTGACCACCACGAGGTCCATGAGCCCATCCCCGTTCAGGTCGCCGCCAGCCAGGCCCGAGGGATACAAGTGGGTCGGCAGGACAAGGAGATCGCTCGGCGGCGCGGCCATCGCCGGCCGCACCGAAACGTGGACCGAGCGCGTCTCGGTCGTGGCTCCGGCGCTCACGGTCAGGGTCGCGTCGTATTCGCCCGCGTCGCAGAGGGAGGGACCGAGACGGAGGAAGCTGACCGCCCCGCCCTCGCCCTGTCCGACGACCCCCGCGGAGAGGAAGTCGGGCCCCGATGCCTTCTGGATCGACAGACTCCTCCCGTCGAGATCCCGGAGCACGAGCGTCCTGCGCCACACCGTTCCCGCGACCATCGTGATGCGCGACGGGATCGAGGCGATCGGCGGATGGTTCGGGCCCTGGTTGACGTGGATCTGCAGGCTGCCTCGAGCGGTCAGCGTCCCGTCGCCGGCGGCCACCACGACCGCATGGAGGCCGGTGTCATCCGCGTGCGGCACCGCGTGCAGCGTTCCCGCGGCGATGCCGCGGCCCGCGTCTTCCGTGGTCACGTCGGCGAAATCCGGTCCGGATTCCAGCGTGAATCCAATCGGGTCTCCGTCTGGGTCCGTCGCGTGCAGCGCCTGGGCGGCCGCGTCGCCGACGTCCACCGTCATGTCCGCGATCGGATCCAGACTGGGGGCGCCGCCCGTCGAGGGGGCGCCCGGAAGGAGGCCGTCCACGTCGAACCAGTCGCGCCCGAGGATGATCGTATTGTCGAAGCCGGCGCCGCCGCAGTGCGAGCCGAACGCCGTCTCCGTGGGTTGCGGCGCCACGTGGTCCAGCGTGGGGGCGTCGGTGACGATCGCGAGTGAGGGCGTGCCGGACGTGACCGCCACCGAGACCGATGCGAGCCGGTGCAGGCCAGCCGGCATCGCGATGATGCCGAACTGCGCCGCATAGAATTCGGTCGTGGAGCCGCCCGCGAAGAGCGTGGTCGGGAGGGTCGCGTGGTTCACGAAGCCGCTGAACGCGACGCGTCCGTCCGTGGCGCGCAGAGTGATCTCGTAGGAGAAGATGTCGAAGGGCTGGCTGCCCGTGGAGCAGACGGCGAGGGAGCCGTCGCGATTGCGGTCGGAGGAGAGCCAGACGTCCACGGTCGCCGTTCCCGTGGCGGGCAGCACGTCGGCGGCGGTGTGCACGCCGTCGCCGTTCGAATCGAGGTACATGTACTGTGCGCGCGCGTTCGGCGCCGCCAGAAGCACGGCGGCGAGCGCCGCGAGGACAGCGAAGCGGCCAGCGGAGGGTGCGTGTGGGGCGGGCATCGGGATCTCTCCTCCGGCCGGTCCGTTGCGCGGCCGGCCACCTGAGGCACGTGGGGGATGAGCGCTCAGTCTAGCACCAGGCGGTGCCGCCCCCCAAGGCCGGCTACGAGCGGCTCCGCCGCCTGGACTTGCGCCTGGCCCAGTCGAGCAGCTTCGCCGCCGGCCACGTGTTGATCACCCGGGAGGCGGGGATCCCCGCGCGGCGGGCGTGGGCGATCGCGTACTCGGCGTAAGCCAGCTCGGCGCCGGAGTGGGCGTCGCTATCCAGCGCGAACAGGCAGCCCGCCGCGAGCGCGCGCTTGGCCAGCGCGTAGTCCAGATCCTGGCGGTAGGGATCGCCGTCCAGCTCGATCGCGACCCCGCGCCGCGCCGCCTCCTCGAAGACCTCGTCCCAGCGGGCGAGGACGCCCTGGCGCGAGTACATCCGTCCACGAGGATGCGCGAGGATGTGCACGCCGGGATGGCGCACGGTGGCCAGCATGCGCGCCGTCTGATCCTCCGCCCGGCGCAGCTTGGAGTGGGGCGCGGCCAGCACCAGGTCGAACGTCGCGATCTCCTCGGGCGTCATGTCCACGCCGCCCTCGGCCGGGATGTTGGCTTCGATCCCCTGGAAGACCCGGAAGGCGCCGTTCCATGAGCGGTTCAGCGTCTCGATCTCGGCCCGCTGGCGCCGGGCGTCCTTCATGCTCATCCCGCGCGCGATCCGCAGGCCGTACGAGTGGTCGCTCACGCCGATGAAATCGTAGAGGCGTTCCCGGGCCGAGCCCGCCATGCGGGCGATGCTCTCGCCGCCGTCGCTCCACTCGGTGTGCATCTGGAGGTCGCCCCGGTAGTCCTCGAGGCGGACGGCCCGCGACCGGGACCGCAGCAGCCGGAGCGCCTCCGCCCGGCTCAGGAAGTTCGTCCGGTGCGCATGGGCCGCCTGGACCTCGGCGGCCTTGCCGCTCGCCGTCACCGCGCGCTCGACGGTGGGACTGGTCCCATGCTCCAGAGACTCGAGGATGACCCGTTCGCTCGCGGGCCCGATGTACGGCACCTCGCGCAGGCTATGGGTCGCCGCCCAGACGTCGAGGGGCTCCTCCAGGCGAAGCACCGCCTGAGCCGCCCGCTTGTACGCGATCCGGCCATGCGGAGAGGAATGGTTGAGCGCCAGGTCGTAGAGCTGGCCCGCGATCTCCATGTTGACGTCGCGCCTAGCCCGCGGCATGGAGCCAGTCTATGATCCCGGCCTCTTGCCGTGAACCGCGAGATCGGGAGGGTGGGGCATGCACGCGCTGATGGATGAGCTGCGGAACGGATTGATGGTCGACTGGGCGCAGCTCGTGCGGATCGCGGTGCGGCTGCTCCTCTCGGCGGGGCTCGGAGCCGTGGTCGGGCTCCAGCGGGAGCAGACCGGGAAGCCCGCGGGCCTGCGGACCCACATGCTGGTCGCCCTCGGCGCCACCCTCTTCGTGCTCGCACCCCTCGAGATGGACGTCTCGATGAGCGACATCGGCCGCGTGATCCAGGGCGTGGCGACCGGCATCGGATTCATCGGCGGAGGGGCCATCTTGAAGCTCTCCGCGGAGCGCGAAGTGCGCGGGCTCACCTCGGCCGCGGGGATCTGGATCACCGCCGCGGCCGGTGTGGCCGTGGGGCTGGGCCGGCTCGCGATCGCGGCGGTGAGCATCCTGCTCACCTGGATCATCCTCGCCATCATCGGACGGGCCGAGCGGCGCATCGAGAGAAACCGCGACGGGGAGCGGAAGGCCTAGATCGGCGCCGCCCCGGTCACTTCTCGGAAGCGAACCCCGAGCGCTCGAGCAGGCGCCGGTACTGCGCTTCGGTCAGCGGCATCACCGAGAGCCGCGGGAGGCGGACGAGATCCGCGGTCTTGAGCGCGGCGTCGGTCCTGAAGGTGGCGAGCGGAACGGGGAAGGGAAGGGCGCGGTCCGCTTTCAACCGGACCACGACGCGCTTGGGATCCTTCTGCTTGGGATCGGGAAAGGGATCGGAGGCGGCGGTCGCGAGACCGACCACCTGCTTCTCGTCTCCCGTGTGGTAGATGGCGATGGTGTCGCCTTTCTGGACAGAGCGCAGGTGCTTCAGGGCGAGCGCGTTGGACACCCCGTCCCAGACCGTCGTCTTGTCGCGGCTCAGATCGTCGAACGAGTACGACGTCGGTTCGGTCTTGAAGAGGAAGACGGCCATCCCCAGACTCTAACGACACCCACCCGGCTCCCGCAACGAAAGAGGATGGCCATGTGCCGAAACATCAAGACCCTGTTCAACTTCGACCCGCCCGCCACCGACGAGGAGATCCGGGCGGCCTCGCTCCAGTTCGTGCGGAAGCTCTCCGGCTTCACCAAGCCGTCGGCCGCGAACGAGAAGGCGTTCCAGCGCGCCGTGGACGAGACCACCGTGGTGGCGAAGCGGCTTCTCGACTCCCTCGTCACCAACGCCACCCCGCGCGACCGCGAGATCGAGGCGGAGCGCGCCCGCGCGCGCGCGGCCGTGCGGTTCGGCAAAGGATGAAGGCGCCGAGCGCCCGAAGAAACCGCCCCGCGAACCGTTCCTGAGCGGCGGGGTTTATGCAGGCGACATTCGTGGGGGCGCGCTGGAACGGCGCTCCCGAAATTCATGCGGCACCACCCGGAGCGCGGCCCGTTTCCCATGACCGACGCTTTGGCAGTTTCCGGCCCCGCTCCGCCCGCGCGATCCCACCGCGCGGCGCCGCCCTGGACCGCGATCGCGGCAGCGCTGCTCGTTTTCGTCTGCGGGCTCCCGGGGAGTGCTGCCGCCCATGCGTCGGCGCCGCCGCCCTCCCTCGCCAGCGAGCCCGGGCATCGCGTCGATGACCCGGAATGGCATCTCCTCTTCGGCCAGGCCTACCTGGATACCGTGACGGCCACCGCCGCCGCCTCGCGCAGCGCTTCGGCCGCGGCGCTCCAGAGCGACCATTGGGACCTCAAGCCCTCGGGCGGACACCTCCTGACGCAATGGAAGCCGATCCATCACCTGCTCTTCCGACTGTTCTCGGGCAAGGCCTTCGGACGCGTGTTCGTGGACGTGACGCCGCTCGCCGGCCGGCGAACGCAGATTCGATTCCAGGGAGTACTGGCCACCCATCGCGATATCGAGCACAACCCGGCGCGAGGGTGGGCCGAGCATGCCTACGCTTCGGCGGTGCGCGTCTGGCAGAAGGAGATGCGCGACGACCTGACCCGCCTGGACCCGTGACGGAGCGCGCATGAAGGTCAGCGTGGTGATCCCCGCCTACAACGAAGAAGTCCTGCTTCCGGCCTGTCTCGACTCGTTGAGCCGCCAGGACTATCCGGGCGAGATCGAGATCATCGTCGTCGACAACGGCAGCACCGACGGGACCGCGCAGGTCGCGCGATCGCGCGGCGTGCGTGTGGTCACCGAGGCCGAGCGGGGTTACAGCCGGGCGCTGGCCAGCGGTTTCTCCGCCGCGACCGGCGCGATCCTCGCGAGCACGGACGCGGACACCGTGGTGCCTTCCTTCTGGATCTCGCGCCTGGTGCGTGAGTACCTCGAGCGGCCCGACGTGGTCGCCGTGGGCGGTGAGATCGTCTTCTGCAAACCGAATCTCGGGGCGCGGCTCTTCACCCGCGGCCTCCTGCCGCTGCTGAACCGCGCGGACCGAAGCCGTCCCGAGGGTCCGCATCTCTGGGGAGCCAACTTCTCCGTCCGGAGGGGCGCCTTCGAGGCGGCCGGCGGCTGGAATCTCGACTTCAACCTCCAGGTCGACACGGAGCTGTCGGAGCGCCTGCGCGCGCAGGGGCGCGTCGTTCTGCTCGAGGATCTTTCCGTCTACACCTCCTGCCGCCGATGGAATCTGATGCTCGGCCGGAGCCTCTTCGTCTACGCCACGAACTTCCTCTCGCTGGAGCTGCGCGGACGCCCGCTCTGGAGATCCTTCCCGAACGTGCGCGAAGCGGCGATGCCGCCGGCCGGCTGGGCGCTCGGCCATCGGCCGCTGGCATGGGCCGTTTCGATGGTCACGGCGGTGCTCGTGGGCATCGGCGTCTACGACATGATCTCGCCGTGGTCGAACGCCTTCGGCGGCACCCACTGGGCCGGCTCCGGGCGGGACCGCGTCGTGGCGCTGACGTTCGACGACGGGCCGAACGAGCCCTATACCTCGGAGGTTCTCGCGATCCTGCGACGTGAGCGCGTGCGCGCGACCTTCTTCCTGATCGGGGACCGGGTCCGCCAGGAGCCGGGCATCGCGGCGGAGATCGCGCGCGAGGGGCACGTCGTGGGGAACCACTCGGAGACGCATCCGTTCGCGCTCGCTCTCGAGACGCCGGAACGGATCCGGTCCGAGCTGGACCGCGCGGAGCGGCAGATCCACGCCGCGACCGGCGTCTATCCGCGCCTCTTCCGTCCGCCGCAGGGACTGCGCTCCCCCTGGCTCATGAGCGTCGCCGAGAGCGATTCCTTCGACACGGTGACCTGGGACGATTCGCCGGTGGACTGGAATCCGCTCACGCCGCGCCAGCTCTCCGATCGCGTCGTCGCCGCCGCCCATCCCGGGGCGATCATCCTGCTCCACGACGGGCTCAACCTCGTTCCCGGCGCGGACCGGCGCGTCGTGGTCGACGGGCTCGCGTCGATCATCGAGCGGCTGCGGGCCGAGGGCTATCGGTTCGTGACCGTGCCCGACCTGCTCCGGGAGCCGTCCTCGCTCTCGCGATGGCCCGGCGCCGGGCAAAAACCTCGCGCCGTCATCCTTTCTGCGCAGCCGAGCCCGCGCTAGCGGCATCCTTCTTCTTCGAGTAGAGCAGGTCGTAGAGCACGGTCCACGTCTTCCCGCCGTCGTTCGAGTTCTCCCCGAGCTGGCGGACCGTGCCGTCCGTCAGCGGCGTCAGCGTCAGGCGCGCGGGGACCCGCTCGTTCTTCAGCCCCTGCCGGTAGCCCTCCAGGCGCATGGCGCCGTCGTGGAAGGTGCCGTCGAACTCGGCGATCCCTCCCTGGTCGTCGACCCAGGTCTGGTGCCACGTCTTCGTGGTCGGGTTGTAGTAGTTGAAGCTCTCGCCCTTGCCACCCGCGCCGCCCGTCCAGTGCTCGTGAATCCAGCAGTCGCCGTTCTCCACCGTGATGGAGCTCTGTCCCGCCGGGCTCCCCTCCGGCGCGCGCACGTCCCACTGGCCGACCCAGAAATCGAACTGGCGATTCTCGGCGAGGTGGGCGCAGGGGCGCTCGTTCCATTCCACGCGCTGCACGACGGAGGCGAAGTGGCTGGTGCCGCGAAGCGGCTGGAGATCGGAGTCGGTCTTCAACGACTCCGTCGAGCGGTAGCCGGCCGCGATCGCCTTCTCGAGCCACACGAACGCCTGCGTGCTGTCTCCCATCCGCGTGTAGACGCACGCGAGGTTGTACCGGACCAGCGGATTCTCCCCGATCGCGTCGGACTTGAGGTAGGCGGGGATCGCGTCCTTCAGGTTGCCGAGCTTGAGATAGCAGGTGCCCAGGCGGAACCAGGCGCGGCCGTTGCCCGGCTCGCGCTTGGCGATCGCGCCGTAGGCGGCCGCGGCGGCCTTCCAATCCTCTTTCTGATAGGCGGCTCCCGCTTCCTGCCAGGTCGGGCCGGCCGTATCGGCGGCGCGAACGGGTGTCGGGAGCGAGAAGGTGAGGAACACGGCGGCGAGCGCGAGGAAGGGGA
>DATJEJ010000153.1:0-2512 GCA_035496795.1 Candidatus Omnitrophota bacterium | reverse complement strand
GGGCGCCCCGGCCGCGCTGGTCGTGAACAACAATGCCGCCGCGATGCTCCTCGCCCTCAACACGCTGGCGCGCGACCGGGAGGCCGTGGTCTCCCGCGGGCAGCTGGTCGAGATCGGGGGCTCCTTCCGGATTCCGGAGATCCTGGAGCGCGCGGGGGCCCGCCTGCGCGAGGTGGGCACGACGAACAAGACGCGGCTTGCCGACTACGAGCGCGCGATCGGCCCCGCGACCGGCGCGATCCTCCGCGTGCACCCGAGCAACTTCGCCATCGTCGGCTTCTCCCAGGAGGTCTCCCGCGAGGACCTGGTGCGCCTGGCCCGGAAGAAGAAGGTCGCCCTGCTCGAGGACGTGGGGAGCGGGGCCCTCGTGGATTTCCGCCCCTATGGGCTTCCCGACGAGCCGCGGCTGGCCGAGGCGCTGGCCCAGGGCGTGCCGCTCGCCTGCGCCAGCGGCGACAAGCTGCTCGGCGGGCCGCAGGCGGGGATCCTCGCCGGGACGAAGGCGCTGATCGCGGCGTGCCGGGCCAATCCCATGACGCGCGCGCTCCGCGTGGACAAGATGACCCTCGCCGCGCTCGAGACGACGCTCCGGATCTATCGCGATCCCGAGCGCCGCGAGGCCGCGATTCCGGTACTCCGCATGCTCGGCGAGCCCGCCGCCTCCGTGCGCGCCCGCGCCCGGCGCGTTTTGCGTGCGCTGGGAGCGGAACGCGCTAGGCGGACCGGCGCGGAGGTGATACCTTGCAGCGGCGAAGTGGGGGGCGGCGCCATGCCGCTCGCGCGCGTGCCGTCCTTCGCGCTGGCGCTCCGTGCGCCGCGCGGCCGCGCCGAAACGCTCGCTCGCGCGCTTCGCCTCGGGCCCGATCCGGTGCTGGCCCGTATCGAAGCGGGAAGGGTTCTCCTGGACGTGCGTACGGTGCCGGGGCGCGATGTACCCCGGTTGGTCGCTGCGGTGGCTCGGGTCCTCGACGAGGAAGGGTAGATGGCGGCGGTGGAGACCTATCCGGAGCGCTACGCGAACCCCGCGGATTTCGCTCGCGAAGTGAATTTGCCCCTCCTCGGCTCGGCGCGCGTGCGCCCGGTGCCCGCGGGGGCGGGCCTGGCCCAGCTCCTCGACATCTCTTCAGGCGCCGAGGTCCTCGGTCCCGTCGTCGACAGCCTCAACGAGACCCGCCGTTCGCTGACCCTCCGCTCGCTCCTGGTCGCCGGCTTCCCGCACGATCCCGAATGCTTCGCGACCGCGCTCTGTCTCGCGCGCGAGTGGAGCCGCCGCGGTCTCCGCACCGCGGTGATCGACCTCGATTTCTGGAATCCGACCGTCTCGCGCCCGCCCAGCCATCCCAACGAGGGGCTGGTGGACGTCCTGGAATACGGATGCTCGTTCGGGCGCGTCGCCTGGGAGATCGTGGCCGACAAGCTCTGGCTGATCGGCCCCGGAAGCCACCCGCCCGAGGAGTCGCGCATCGCCGAGCACCCCGACTGGGTGCGGGCGGCGCGCGTCTTCGCGTCCTGCGTGGACGTGGTGATCTACTCCGCGCCGCTCCTGGACCGCCGCGGCTTCACCGGCAAGCTCTCGAAGAAGATGGACGCCGTGATCTTGGCCGCCGCCACCGAGCGGATCGGACGCGCGGACCTGCGCGACGCCTTCCTCGAGCTTTGGGCCTCGGACGCGCCGATGATCGGCTGCGTGGGGATCGAGCCGGCCGACGCCCCCGGCGCGCGCCGGGCCGAGGCGGCACCGGGCCAGGGCCGCGCATCGGCCATCGCCCCGGCTCCGGAATCGCCCGCGCCCCTCGCTCCCGAGCCGCCCGCGTGGGAGCGGGAGGCCTCGGCCGCGCTCTACGCCGCCGAAGTGGCTCGCGCGGCGGCGCCCGCGCCCGCGGCTCCCGCGGCCCGGGCGACCCGCGTGGAGGACCGGGGCGCCGAGCGCGACCTGGAAGCGGCCCTCGAGCGCGACGTGCGCCGGGGCATCGTCGAGAAGAAGCCCACCGCCAAGCGCGGAAACCTCCTCATCATCGGGGGCGCGGTGCTCGGCCTGGCGCTCGTGGCGGGCGGCCTCTCGGCCCTGCTCTCGAAGCGTCCCGCTCCGCCCCGGGGATCGGTCCAGGCGAATCAGCCCGCGGGCGAGGAGCCGGTGACGCCGGCTCCGGCGCCCGACGAGCGCGGCAATCTCGACGATCCCTCGGCGATGGTCGGCGCTCCCGCGACGCCGGGCTCCGACCAGATCGGATCGGTCACCGCGATGGGGAAGGAGATCCAGCGCGCGGAGACGCCCGCGGCGGGCTCGGTCACGCCGCCTCCGGCAGGCGCGACACCGGCACCTGCGTCGCCGCCCCCCGCTTCGCCCTTCACCGCGGCCCGGCCCCCGGCACGCGAGGCGCTTCGTGCGGGCCTCGGCGGCACGGGCGCGGGCTCGCTCCCCGGCATCGGCGCCGGCGCGACCGACGCCGCCAAGCCGTTCCGCGTCCACGTCGCCTCGTTCCGCACGGAGAGCAAGGTTCGGGAGATCGTG
>DATJEJ010000152.1:0-8255 GCA_035496795.1 Candidatus Omnitrophota bacterium | reverse complement strand
TCATCGCCGCGGCGTCCGGAAAGCGCGCGAACAGACCCGGGGTCACCTGGTTCACGCGCGCGTCGGTGCACCGCGCGGAGAGAATCGTGGCGACCAGGAGCTGGAAGGGGTTCGTGTGCGTGAGGGCGCATGCGGCGTCGGGGTGCGCCTCTTCGAGGCGGCGGATCAGGAGATTTACGTCCCTCGGCGGCGAAGCTCCTCGAGCGGCCATGGTCAGTTCCGCCGGGCGTCGCCGGGATAGAGATGGCGGACCTTGTCGAGCAGGTCCTGCTTCGCCGCCGAGTCGCGCAGGTAGTGCACGATGGAGCGGAAGCGCGATCGCAGCGAGTCCAGCTCGAGGAGCTCCTGCTTCACGTTCGCCTCCACGTTCAGGTTCATCGCGATCATGTTGAGGACCGCCTCGGGGCTCACGTGCGGGCCGTACATCTCCGTGAGATCCACCGCAGCGCTCTCGCCGAGCCGCACGCGACGGAACAGCGCGAGCAGCTCGGCGACCTCCCCCTCCACGCCGCTGGACGCGGTCCAGGCGTGATCCTCCTCGACCGTCCGGACGCGGGCGATCCGGTAGGGCTCCTCCTGGGTGAACCCCTCGATCGCCACCTTGGACTCGCCGTGCAGCGCGATGTTGTAGCGCCCGTCCTCGAGAAGCTGGTGCTGCACCACGCGTCCGACGCACCCGACGCCGTAGACCGCGGGCGAGCCGTGGTAGTCCGCTTCCCAGCCGGGGCGCAGCAGGGCCATGCAGATCGTCTGGCCACCCTGGAGCGCATCGGCCATCATGGTGCGGTAGCGCGGCTCGAAGATATGGAGCGGCAGGATCGCCTTCGGGAAGAGGACGACATTCGGAAGTGGAAACAGAGGCTGAAGATCGAACCGCTCGGCCACCGGCCGATGCTAGCACAAGCGATTTTCTGCGGGAGAGACTTCGGGAAGCGGCTCTGGCGCTTGGGTTTTCCGCGGTCGGATTCGCCTCGGCCGAGCGGCACGAGCACGGAGCGCGAACCGCCGCGTGGATCGCCGAGGGGCGCCACGGCACGATGCGCTGGATGGCGCGGCAGGCCGAGCGCCGGGGCGACCCGTCGGCGCTCCTCCCCGGCGCGAAGACCGTGATCTCGGTGGCCGCCGGCTACTACCGCGGCGACTGGCCCGCCCCGGACGGCGAGCCGCGCGGCGCGGTGGCCCGCTACGCCTGGGGACGCGACTACCACAAGCGGATGAAGCGCAGGCTGGTCCGCCTGGGCCGCACGCTCGCGGCACTCGCCCCCGGCGCGGGCTGGACGACCGCCCTGGACGCTCGTCCCTTCCTCGACCGCGCGTTCGCCGAGCGCGCGGGCGTCGGGTGGATCGGAAAGAATACGAACCTGATCCGCAAGCGCGCCGGCTCCTGGTGCTTCCTCGGGGCGATCGTGACGGACATGGCACTTCCCCCCGACGCTCCGGCGCGCAACTACTGCGGCACGTGCGCCCGCTGTATCAGCGCCTGTCCCACCGGCGCGATCACCGCTCCCTACCGGCTCGACGCCAGGCGGTGCATCAGCTATCTCACGATCGAGCACGACGGCCCGATCCCGCTCGAGATGCGGCCGCTGATCGGGACCCGCATCTTCGGGTGCGACGATTGCCAGGAAGTCTGCCCCTGGAACCGCTTCGCCGTCCCCAGCGCCGATCCCGACTTCGCGGAGCGCGCCGACCAGCAGGCGCCGGAGCTGATCCCGCTGCTCGGCCTGGACGGTCCCGCGTTCCGGAAGCGGTTTCAGGGCACGGCCCTTCTCCGCGCCGGACGGGACCGCTTCGTGCGGAACGTCGCCGTCGCGCTCGGAAACGCCGGCGACCCGCGCGCCATCCCGGCGCTGGAACACGCGGCGGCCCACGATCCCGACGCTCACGTGCGCGAGCACGCCGCCTGGGCGCTGGCGCGCCTCCACGGCGCGGCCGGTCGCGCGGGAGCCTCGAACACGCTATCCTCATCCGAGATCGAAATCGAACCCACCGAACCATCCGGAGGCGCATCCCCATGAAGCGACTGATCGCCATCGCAGCACTGGCGCTCCTATCCATCGCTCCGGCCACGTCGAGCGCGGGCATGATCACGTTGACGCAGGGCTCGACCAAGGTGAAGGGCTACCTCGCCATTCCTCCCGGCGAGGGAACGCATCCCGCGATCGTCGTCATCCATGAGTGGTGGGGGCTCAACGACTGGGTGAAGGAGCAGGCGGACCGGCTCGCCAAGGAGGGCTACGTCGCCTTGGCCGTGGACATCTACCACGGGCAGGTCGCCAAGGACGACGCGACCGCGCATCAGCTCATGAGCGGCCTGGACGAGAACGAAGCGATGAACACCCTGCGCGCCGCGACCGACTTCCTGCGCGGACGCTCGGATGTCCGGGCGAACGCGATCGGCGTGATCGGCTGGTGCATGGGCGGGGGCTATTCGATCCGGCTCGCCGCGGCCGATCCCGGCATCCGCGCGTGCGTCATGTACTACGGCGCGCCGATCTCCGATCCCGCCGCGATCCGCGGGCTCCAGGCGGCGGTCCTCGGCAATTTCGGCGGCGAGGACAAAGGCCCCTCGCCCGACCAGGTCCGCACGTTCGAGAAGGCGCTGAAGCAGGCCGGCAAGCGGGTGGACTTCAAGATCTACCCCGGCGCGCCCCACGCCTTCGCCAACGTGCACAATCCCTGGGGAGGCTACCGCGAGGCCGCGGCGAAGGACGCGTGGCTCCGGACGAAGGCGTTCCTGCGCAAGGAGCTGAAGATGGGCTCCCTTCCGCGGCGTTCGCGGGCGGGCTGATTCCCCTCGGCCGGCGGGTGATCCGCTGGTACCTAGGTACCATAGAACCGCTCCCGTAAACCTGCTAGATTACATGGGTTAGCCGGACGCGCCGGGGTTCCCCCCGGCGCGTTTCATCACCGCGAGACCGCTGCCCATGTCCTTGCCCCGCCACAATCCCTGCGAGCTGGAAATCGACCTCTTCTGCAACGGCGCGCGGCTGGACGCCTCCTGCACGCTGGAGGAGGACGCCCGGCGCGTCGCCCGCACGCGCGCGGGGCTGGGGTCGGGGCTGGAGATCGTGATCCCCGGAAAGCTCAAGGACATCTGGATGAACGTCCCGGTCGAGGAGGACTTCGCCGCCGCCTCGCCCTACGTGATCGGGCGCGACTCGGGCGGCTATCACGCCCACGACACGCGCACCGGCTACGTCTATCCCATCCGCATTCCCGAAGAGCCGGCGTGGTACGGGCACCGGACCGCGCGCGGCACCGAGATGGCGAAGGTGGGCGTGCTGCAGGGCACCTATCTCGGCATCTACATCGCCAACTCCTGCCTCTTCTGGTATTCCGATCCGCCGCAGAACTGCCGCTTCTGCACCACCGGCTCCAACGTCGGGGTGAACGAGGTGGCGCAGAAGGACGTGGCCGACGTGATCGAGGTCGCGCGCGCGGCCAAGGAGGAATCGGGCGTCACGTTCGTGCACTTGAACAGCGGACACCAGGCCGGCCGCGATCTCGCGCTGGCCGAGCCGTACGTGCGCGCGCTCAAGGAAGAGGTCGGCGTGCTCGTGGGCGTGCAGCTCATGCCCTCGAAGGATCTCCGCCAGTACGACCGGCTCGTGGAGCTGGGCGTCGACCACTTCTCGTTCTGCTACGAGTTCCACTCGCCGGAGGCGTTCGCGCGCTACCTTCCGGGCAAGGAGCGCTGGTTCGGGCAGAAAGCCTTCTTCGAAGCGATGGAGCACTGCGCCAGGCTCCTCGGCAAGGGCGCCGTCTCGGGCGAGATCATCGCCGGCGTCGAGCCGGTCGCCGACACGATGCGGGCGATCGACTACATCACCGGCATCGGCGCCTTCCCCACGGTCTGCATCTTCCGCCCCGTGATCGGAGCGGAAATGGAGCGCCATCCGGCGCCCCGTTACGACGACATGCGCGCGGTGTTCGAGCACGTGTACGAGGCGTGTCGGAAGAATCGGATTCCGATCGGCGCCGCGCCCAACATCGAAGTGAGCCTGGTCGTGCAGCCCGACGACACGCGCTACCTGGCGCGGCCGGGCCTTTCGACCTGGGCCTATGAATCCTTCCTCGGAGCGGCGCGCGCGGGAGCGAAGCCGCTCTTCGCGCGAAAGATGCGACGAGAGCTGCGCTGGCCGCAGGCGGCGGCGGCACCCCAGGCCGCTCAGCTGCCGCGGCCGGCCAGCGATGTCGTGACGGGCACCGGCGGGCAACCCGCGAACGGGGCGGCGCATGGATCCGAACCGCTGGAAGCCGTGGCGACGACGCCCGGCGCGGCCTTGCCGTCGCCCGAGCCGATCGAGACGGTCTTCGCGCGGCTTCGCCATGCCGCGGCGGAAACATCCAGGCCGTTTCGGTTGGAGGAGCGGAGCGGCGTCCTGGACGTGGCCCCCTCCGAGCGGGAGCGATGCCGCATGAAGGTCTTCCGTCCCCGCGAGGGAAGAGACCGGCTTTGCGCCTTCTTTTACAAGGAGAGCAACCTCAGCTGGAGCCGCGACCGCTACTCCTACGGCGCGGTGGAGTTCCTCCCCGCGCAGGTAACCGAAACGGACATGCGGACCTGGCTCGATTGGCTGGCCGGCGGCTTCGACCCCGACCACCGCCCTCCCCGGCTCAAGAAGGCGTTCCTCTACTCCATCCCCGACTGAGCGCCCGCGGATCGAATCCGTCGAGGGCGGGTCTCCCGACCCGCATCACTCGATCGGGCTCTCCCTTCATTGACCCGACTGAGTCGAACCGTCACACTGTACCTATGAAAACAGCCCGAAAGCGGCTCCTGATCGTCGACGACGATCACGATGCCCTTGCCAGCCTTAAGCTGTTATTGGAAACGAGCTACGACGTCTGCCTCGCCGACAGCGGAGTTCAGGCGCTGACCGAAATCAACCGGGGCTTCTACCCCGATGCCGTGCTGCTGGATCTGATGATGCCCACGATGGATGGCATGGAGTTCGCCCGGGAGATGGCTCGCGTGGGGGTGAAGACGCCCATTCTCGTGATCTCCGGCGACCCCGAGGCCGAGCGAAAAGCCCGCGAGATCGGAAACGCCGAGATGCTGCGTAAGCCGTTCACCTACGAGCAGCTCAAGGCGAAGCTCGAGCATGTGCTGAATGGGCGGCAGACTCCACGGTCGGGAGGCGGCCTCGGATTCATCCGAGGGCTATTGGTCCTGGTGCCTTCACGGCTCGGTGGCGCGTAACCCGGCGGGGCGAACCGCGCCGGTGCGGCTCTACGAGGTCGCGGCGGGCATCCTCGTCGCCGGGGACCGCGTGCTGATCGCGCGCCGCCAGGAGCGCGATCACCAGGGCGGACGGTGGGAGTTCCCCGGCGGCAAGCGCCACACCGGCGAGACGGTCGAGGAGTGCCTGCGCCGGGAGATGCTCGAGGAGATCGGGCTCGATGTCCAGGTGGGCCCCCTGTGGCGCGCCCTCACCCACGTCTATCCCGACCGCCGCGTCAGCATCTACTTCCACCTCTGCACGTCGTATCAAGGGGAGCCGGTCGCCATCGAGTGCGATGAGATCCGGTGGGTTCTCCCCGCGGAGCTGACGAGGCTTCCCTTCGTCGAGGGCGACCTGGTCGTCCTTCCCGATCTCGCGCGCGAGCTGGCGGAGCGCTTCCCGACGCCGGCCTGACGGCGCTTGCCCGGGGCCGCGCGCAGACCCCTCAATGAAACAGCGAGCTGCGGCCACGCGCCCAAGGCGCGTCGCGTCAGCTCGCTGGATTGCGTTTCTTGGATTCGCTGATCGCGCGATCGATTCGCCGAAATCGGCCGTTCGCGCGGCCCGGCTACTTCGCGTTCGCCTCCGCTTTTCTCGATTCGCTCTTCCCGCCGGCTTCCGCCTTCTTCGCGCCGCCCGCGGGCTCCGTCGCGCCCTCGATGGCGAGCCGGATCTCGACGTCGTCGCCGAGCATGGTGCCCTGGTCCACGACCTTGTTCCAGATGATCCCGAAATCCTTCCGGTCCACCTTGGTCGAGGCCTCGAACCCTGCGCGCTGGCCGCCCATCGCGGGGCCCGCGCCGAGGAACTCGCCCTCGAGCGTGACCGGCTTCGTGACGCCGTGCATCGTGAGGTTCCCCTCGATCTTCAGCTTCGACCCGTCCGCCGTCACCTTGGTGCTCTCGAACGTGAGCGTTGGATACTTGGCGACGTCGAAGAAATCGGGCGAGCGGAGATGCCCGTCGCGGCGATCGTTCGAGGTGTTGATGCTGGCGGCGTCGATCTCGGCCTTGGCCGAGCTGGCCGCCGGATTCGCCGGATCGTAGACCACCGAGCCCGAGAACTTGGTGAACGAGCCGGTCACCTTGCTGAAGAAGTGGCGGATGGTGAAGGTCACGTTCGAGTGGTTCGGGTCGATCGTCCAGGTGGTCGGCGCCGCCTGGGCGGCCGTCGATACGAACAACGCCGCGGCGAACAGCGAGGCGGCGAGAGAACCTCTGCGGGCGAACATCGTGGTCTACCTCCGTGGTGGAAGGCGGAGGGGCGCGGGGAGACGCCCCCCTGCTGCCGCGCGGCGGGGCTACCTAAGTCCCAGGGCCCCGGAGTTGATCGGCCGTCGCGGTTTGCCTACTATCTCGTGGACCCACACTTGGATGCGGCCGTGGCGAGCACGATTCCGGCGGCGAACCGCGTGCGTACGCATCTAAACCCTTACGAGGACAGTGTGTTCCCATGACCGGTACCCGCAATCTCATCATTCTGGGCTCGGGCGCGGCTGGCCTGACCGCGGCGATCTACGCCGCGCGGGCCAACCTGGCCCCTTTGCTGTTCGAGGGGATCCAGCCCGGTGGCCAGCTCACGATGACGACGGACGTCGAGAATTTTCCCGGCTTCCGGGACGGGATCATGGGGCCGGCGCTGATGACCGAGATGCGGGCCCAGGCGGAGCGTTTCGGGACCGACTTCATCCAGGCCACCGTCGAATCGGTGGATCTCAAGGGCCACCCCTTCCGCGTCACGGCCGACGGCGTCACCTATACCGCTCGCGCGCTGATCGTCGCGACCGGCGCCTCCGCCAAGCTCCTCGGGATTCCATCCGAGGCGCTGCTCATGGGCCATGGCGTTTCGGCCTGCGCCACGTGCGACGCCTTCTTCTTCCGGGGGAAGCGCGTGATCGTCGTGGGCGGCGGCGACACCGCCATGGAAGAGGCGACGTTCCTGACCAAGTTCGCCACGCACGTGACCATCGTGCACCGCCGCGACGAGCTCCGCGCCTCGAAGATCATGCAGGAGCGGGCCATGTCGAATCCCAAGATCTCCTTCATCTGGGACTCGGAGATCGACGAGGTCCTGGGGACGGAGGTGGGACACGTCACGGGCGTGCGGCTCCGGAATCTCAAGACGGGCAAGCTCGCCGAGGTGGCGACCGACGGCGTCTTCATCGGAATCGGCCACCAGCCCAACACCGAGATCGTCCAGGGGCAGCTCGAGCTGCACCCCAACGGCTACATCAAGACGCACGGCGGCACCAGGACCAGCGTGCCCGGCGTCTTCGCCGCGGGCGACGTGCAGGATCACGTCTACCGCCAGGCGATCACCGCGGCCGGCACGGGATGCATGGCCGCGCTCGACGCCGAGCGGTACCTGGAAGGGTTGAGCCACGGCCAGCCCGAGACCGGCGCCGCGGCGCCGGCGAAGGTGCCGCTGGCGTGAACGACGTCCAGCGCGACGCCCTCGAAGTCGACGTGCTCTTCGTCGGAGGCGGGCCGGCGGGGCTGGCCGGCGCGCTCCGCCTGACGCAGCTGGTCGCGGAGCGCAACGCCGCGGCCGCGTCGGGGTCGGGCGAGCCGCCGCTGGGCGATGTCTCGATCGCCGTGCTCGAGAAAGCCTCCGAGATCGGCGCCCACGGCATCTCCGGCTGCATTCTCGACCCCCGCGCCCTGCGCGAGCTGGTCCCCGACTATCGCGAGAAGAACGCCCCCCTGGAGTCGGACGTCACCAGCGACGATCTCTATTGCTTCACGAAATCGGGCGCGATCAAATTCCCGATCCTGCCGCCGCCGCTCCAGAACCACGGCACGCACATCGTCTCGCTCGGGGATTTCGAGAAGTGGCTCGGCGGTCTGGTCGAGGCGGCCGGCGCCTACGTGCTTCCCAACCTGGCCGCCGTCGAGGGGCTGTTCGAGGGCGAGCAGATGGTGGGCGTGCGCACGGGCGACAAGGGGATCGACAGGAACGGCGCGCGGAAGCCGAACTTCGAGCCCGGCTCCGACATCCGCGCCAAGGTGACGGTCCTGTGCGAGGGCG
>DATJEJ010000151.1:0-16684 GCA_035496795.1 Candidatus Omnitrophota bacterium | reverse complement strand
CTTCCTCGCCCTCTATCTCCACGGCACGCGCGGCGTGTCGATGAGCGCGGTGGGTTCGCTCTTCTTCTTCGGCGCGCTCTGCGGAGTCGCCGGGCAGGTCGTGGGCGGCGAATGGAGCGACCGGAGCGGGCGAAAGCGCGTGCTGGTCACCTGCCAGGTGATCCGATCGGTCACCTTCGCGGCGCTCGGCTACGCCGTCACCGTGCACGCGTCGATCGTGATCTTCGCGCTGCTCACGGGGCTGAGCGCGTTCGCGGGGCGGATGTTCGAGCCTCCCTCCGGCGCGATGATCGCCGACATCACGTCGGGCGAGCGCCGCGTCGAAGCCTACGGCGTGCTCCGGATCGGGGGGAACCTCGGGTGGGCGGTCGGCCCCGCCCTCGGCGGCTTCCTCGCCGCGCTCTCCTATGCGTCGCTCTTCTACGTCGCGGCTGGCGTGCTGCTCACGGCCGGAATCCTGATCGCGGTCCTGGTCGAGGAGACGCACCCCCGGCGCCGCCGCGGGCGGGAGGATGCCGCCGGCCCGGAGCGGGTCGCCATCCCGCCGGTCGGGCCCGTGGGCACCGGACGCGGCCTCTCCCTAACGGGCACGCTCGCCGTGCTGCGCGACGCGCTCTTCCTGCGCTACTGCCTGGTCACGCTCATTCTCTTCACCGTCATGGGGCAGCTCATGGCGACCTTCTCGGTCTACGCCGTGGACTGGGCGGGGCGGACGAAGGTGGAGCTGGGAGCCATCTACACCCTGAACGGCGTCATGGTCGTGCTCCTGCAGTTCCCCGTGACGCGCATCCTGGCGCCGCTTCGGATGACGTCGGCGCTCATCGTCGGCTGCCTGCTCTACTCGATCGGCTATGGCATGATGGGATGGGGATCGAGTTTCGCGCTCCTGCTCGCCGGCATGTTCGTGGTGACCGCGGGGGAGATCACCTGCTCACCGGCCTCGATGAACCTGGTCGCGAACTTCTCCCCCGAGGACCAGCGGGGCCGCTACATGGGCGTGTACGGAATCTTCAACTCGTTCGGCTGGTCGGTCGGGCCGCTCGTGGGCGGCGTGCTGCTGGACCTCGCGACCGGGAGGCCGAAGCTCCTCTGGAGCGCGATCGCGAGCCTCACCGTGCTCGCCGCGATCGGCTACGCCGATCTCCGGCGCCGCATCGATCCCGCCCTGGACCAGAGCCCCGAGGCAGAGACACGTACCGGCGCCCGCATGGCGCCGGAAAGGAGGACCGGATGAGCCCCGCCGTCGCAGAACACAAATTCGAATGCCACCTCTTATGGACCGGAGCCGCAAGAGGTCCCACTGAGGACTACGCCACCTACTCGCGCGAGCAGCGCGTCGAGTTCCCGGGCAAGCCGCCGATCACCATGACGTCCGCCGCGGTGTTCCGCGGCGACCCGGCGCTCGTCGATCCCGAGGACCTGCTCGTGGCCGCGCTCGCCTCGTGCCACTTCCTCTCGTATGCCGCGCTCTGCGCCCGGAAGGGCGTGCGCGTGACCGCCTACGAGGACGACGCCGTCGGCATCATGACGCGCGGCGAGAAGACCTTTCACTTCACCGACGTGCTCCTCCGCCCGCGCGTCACGATCGCGCCCGATTCGGACCCCGCGCTCGCGCGCGATCTCCATCACCGCGCGCACGAGGAGTGCTTCATCGCCGCGTCCGTCAACTTCCCCGTCCGGAACGAGCCGACGATCATCGTGGCGGCCCCGGTATGACCACGCTCCGCCCGCTCACGTCTCCCGAGCCGGACGTGCCGCGCCGCCTGCGCCGGCCGTGGCAGGTCTACGCCATGGTCATGCTCTGGGCCATCAAGGGCTTCCAGGAGCTCCTGAGCGGGGTGATCGGAACGTCCTTCTTCGTGGCGGTCCAGGACGCGGAGGGGAGGCTCGCGGGGTACGCCCTGCAGACCGCCTTCCAGAGCATCTTCTTCTCGACGCTGCTCGCGGCGGGATCGTTCTACGTGATGGCGGGAATCTGGCTGGGGAAGCGCGCGGCGCGTCCGTGGGGGATCGTCGTCGCGCTCGTGAGCGAGCTGACGCTGCTCGCCTATCTCATCACCCGACCGCCCGAGTTCGGGGGAACCGTTCCGCTCGTGCGCACGGTGATCACCGGGAGCTTCGTGAATCTGGGGATCGTGGGGTTCCTGCTCTTCGACGGGAGGCTCACGGCGTTCCTGGGAAGCCCGCCGCTCACGGGATGGTGGTCGCCCCGGCGGTGAATCGTCCCGGGGCGGGGCGGGCGCGACTCAACCCAGCGTGTAGCCCCCGTCCACGATGATCGTCTGGCCCGTCACCCACGACGCCTTGTCGGTGCACAGGAAGGCGACCATGTTGGCCACTTCCTTGGGCGTCCCCACGCGGCCGAACGGCGTGCGGCGCGTGCTCTCCACGATGATCTCCTCGTAGCTGGGGAAGATCTTGAGCGAATCGGTGTCGATGAAGCCGCCCGAGACCGCGTTCACGTTGATCTTCTTCGGAGCCAGCTCGTAGGCCAGGTAGCGCACCAGGGTCTCGATCGCGGCCTTGGAGACGCCGATCGAAGCGTAGCCGGGGATGTAGCGGTGGCTGCCGAGCGAGGTGAGCGCGACGATCTTCCCCCCCTCGGGCATCATCTTCACGGCCTGCTGCGCCGAGAAGAGGAGCGCCTTGGCGTTCGTGTTCATCGCGATGTCCCACATCTTGTCGTCCACGTCGAGGACGTTGCCGAAGTGGCCGAGCGCGGCGTTCGAGACGAGGATGTCGAGGGTGCCGAACTCCGCCTTCAGCTGCTCGAACATCGCGGGGATCTGCTCTTCGTTCCCGATGTTCGCGCGGAGCGCCAGCGCGCGGACCCCGCGCGATTCGATCTCGGCGGTCGTGGCCTTGGCCGATTCCCGGCTGCGGAAGAAGTTGATCGCGACGTCGGCGCCCATGTCGGCCAGGTCCAGCGCGACGGCTCTCCCGATGCCGCGCGTCCCGCCCGTGACCAGCGCCTTCTTCCCGGTGAGCTCGCCCATGCACCCCTCCTAACTCCTTGAATGGGCGCAGATTCTGTCCGGCGAAGCAGGGAATGTCAAGCAAAAGCCCCCGGCCGTCACGGGGCCCGGGTGCGACCGCGGCTCAGCGGAATTTCTTGCGGTAGGCTTCGATGATCTCGGCACGGCGCCCGTTCGGCCGCCCGCTCTTGGGAAGGCTCTTCAACGCCTGGACCGAGACGCGGATCTGTTCCACGTAGGTTCGGCAGGCCGAACACCGGTCCATATGCTCGAGGAACTCCCGACGGGCGCTCTCCTCGAGAGTCTCGTCCAGCGCTTCCGAGACGACGTCCAGCGCCTCCTTGCAGTTCATCGAGTCTCCTGGACCGGGGTATGCGCGGTGGCCGGGCGCGTCCCTTCGCGGAGATACAGGTCGAGCGCGCGACGGATGCGCGCGCGGCCGCGGTGAAGGAGCACCCTCATGTTGGTCTCGGTCAGGTCCAGGATATTACAGATGTCCGATGCGGGCACGTCCTCGACGTCGCGCAGCAGCACCACCTGCCGCTGCGACTCCGGCAGTCCATCCAGGGCCGTGCGCACGATCTCGAGCGCTTCCAGCCCCTGCACGACCTGTTCGGGCGTATCGAGGGTCCACGGCTCGGGCGCTGCCTCCCACAGTCCGACGCGTCCCCGTCCCAGGTCCCATTCCTCCTGGTCCGGGGCCGCGCCGTTCGCCGACACGACGCCGGCGCGGCGGGCCTCGCGCGCCGCGAGGGTCCGGGCGCGGCGGATCAGGATGCTGAAGATCCAGGTGCGCAGGGACGACCGGCCCTCGAACCCGTCCAGACCGCGGATCACGCCGAGCCAGGTCTCCTGGACGATGTCCTCGGCGAGAGCGGGGGATGACGTGAAGGTGGCGGCCAGCGCCTGAAGCCTGCAGTTCAGGCCGTCGACGAGCGCGGCGAAAGCAGCCTCGTCCCCCGCTCGGAGCTTCGCGAGGAGGACGGCCTCCGGAGTGGGGACGCCCGCGGCGACCTCGTTTCCATTCATCCGGTTCATACCCTGAAAAGTGTACTCCCGTCGTCCGGCGGAAAGAACGCCGGCGCTGTAACGAACGATGCGGTGCCGGGACTAATACGCAGACGACCGCGGGGCATGACCGCGTTTCCGTCATCGGACGCGTCCCCATGCGGCTCCGACCAGGCATCGCTGAGGAGGTCTTCCATCATGTCGCCCAGACTTCGTTCATGGATCGCGGTCTCCGCGGGGCTGGCGGGCCTGTACCTGGTCGTCGCCGCCCCTCAGGCCGCGGAAAGCGTCAAGCGGCCCAAACCCCATCTGCCCGGCGCCAACTTCGACCAGATCATCCGCCAGCACGCGAACGCGATGATGGAGGAGGGGCGCCAGACCTTCCGCTACGACACCTTCGGGGACGAGGCGTACTGGGGCGGAACACTCCGGCTGCACGAGGCGATCGAAGGATCGGCTCTGGGCGGCGTGGGGCCGGGCGTGAGCCCCAGGACCGCCCTCGACGTCGGCCTCAAGGTGGATGTCGATGCGCTCAGCCCGACCGTGCGCGACGCGATCGCCACCGGGCAGGTCAATCTCGACGACCCGGCCGTGACGATCGAGCTGCTCCGCGAGAACGCGGTCGTCGGCGTCACGGGCGTCGTGGGCGGCGACGGGCGTCTCCAGACGATGGGGATCCAGTGCGCGTTCTGCCATTCCACCGTGGACAACTCGCTCGCGCCCGGAATCGGGCACCGGCTGGACGGCTGGGCCAACCGCGATCTGAACGTGGGGAAGATCGTGTCGCTGGCGCCGAACCTCCAGCCGATCGCCGATCTCCTGGGCGTGGACGTGGAGACCGTCCGGCGCGTCCTTCTCAGCTGGGGCCCGGGCAAGTTCGACGCCGAGCTGATCCTGGACGGGAAGGCGTTCCAGCCCGACGGCCGGTCGGCGGCCACCCTCATCCCGCCGGCCTTTGGTCTGGCCGGCGTGAACCTGCACACCTGGACGGGCTGGGGCTCGGTGCCGCACTGGAACGCGTTCGTCGCGAATCTGGAGATGCACGGGTCGGGGACCTTCTTCGACCCGCGCCTGGACGACGCAGCCCAGTTCCCGATCGCGGCGGCGCACCACTTCGGTCACGTCACGACGACGGACGACCGGATCACGCCCAAGCTGCCGGCGCTCCATTTCTACCAGCTCTCGATCCCGGCGCCGAAACCGCCGCCGGGGAGCTATGACCAGGCCGCGGCGGCGCGCGGCGACGTTCTCTTCACGGGAAAGGCGAAGTGCGCCACCTGTCACACCGACGAGCTCTACACCGAGCCGGGATGGAACATGCATCGCGGGGAGGAGATCGGGATCGACAACTTCCAGGCCGACCGCGCTCCCGACCATCGCTACCGGACCTCGCCCCTGAAAGGGCTCTGGACGCACGCGAAGGGAGGCTTCTTCCACGACGGCCGCTTCCCGACCCTGCTGGCGGTGGTGAACCACTACGACACCTTCTTCGGCCTGGGGCTGAGCGAGTCGGAGAAGAGCGACCTGGTGGAGTACCTGAAATCGCTGAGCGACGACGTGCCGCCCACGATGCTGGCGAACGCGACGCCCGCGGTGGAGGTCCCTGCGTCCGCCGCGCCCGCACCGTCGCGGTGGAAGCTGATCACGACCCCCACCCCGACCCGCCGCGGCGAGGCGTTCCGGATTCAGCTGGCCGGAGCGACGCCGGCGACGACGCCTCCCGATCTGGTCGCGCGGATCTTCGACGTGCGGGGCCGCACGGTGGCCGGCTTCGATCGGGGCCGGCTCGAATTCTCGAACGGCGGAGCCTCGTTCCGATGGGATGGAACCGACCCGGCGGGCAGGCCCGTCGCGGCGGGCGTCTACTTCGTTCGCGTGGAGGCTGCCTCCGCGTCCTATCGGGAACAGCGCAAGGTCGTGATGCGCTGAGTCCCGTTGGAGTTTGAGGTCCGCGCCGCGATCGACGCCAGCCACGCGGAGCGGCGGGGGGCCCCCGAAGCCTTGGGGGCCCCTTTCATGCGCGCCGAACCCGCCGCGAATTCCATTGATCTCGACCCGCGCCGCGCGTAGGTTTGGCCACTCAAACCTGGGTTGGCATGAACAAACAGGAGGCGCGCATGGCATCCGCGAAGGTTCGGCAACGCCCGGGCCTGTCGGTCAGCAGCGAACACTACCTTCGAACGATCCTCGAGCTTCGCGAGGAGCGCGGCTATGCGCGCGTCGTGGACATCGCGGCGCGCATGGGGCTCACCAAGGGCTCGGTCTCGGTCGCCCTCGCGCATCTGGCGGAGCGCGGCCTGGTGCGCTTCGACGCCGCCCACTTCCCGCTCCTGACGACCGCGGGCCGGAGAGTCGCCCTCGACGTGCGCGGCCGCTTCCAGATCGTGCTCTCGTTTCTGACGGAAGTGCTGGGGCTGCCCGTTCCGCTCGCCACGGCCGAGGCCTGCCGCTGGGAGCACGTGGTGAGCCACGACGTGGCCGACCGCATTCTGGACTTCATCCGCTTCACCGCCGACACGCACGGCCAGGAGCAGCTCCTGGCGTCGTTCGCCGAATACCGCCGCTCCTGTACCTCGGGGGACTCGTGCTCCACCTGCTCGGTGCACGGACCCCTTCGACTCTATTGCGCCCATGAAGCGGACGACCGTCACCAAGGGGGAACGAGTGCCGACAGGAAATGAGCGGGTGATGCGCGGGGTCGTCGCGGTGGTGTTCTCGCTGATCCTGGTTCCGGCGCTCCTTCCCGGAAGCGCGCGCGCCGACCGCAAGTATTTCGTCGAGACCTACACGCCGTATCTGGCGCCCGCCGGCGAGGTCGAGCTGGAGAGCTGGCTCACCTCCCGGTCGGGAAAGGCGGAGGACCAAGGCTCCACGGCGTGGGAGTGGCGCCAGGAGTTCGAGGTCTCGATCACCGATCGCCTCACCGCGGCGGCGTATCTGAATTTCGATCAGCCCGGCGGCGGAGCGCTCCATTTCGAGGCGCCCTCGCTCGAGTTCATCTACGCGCTGGCCGATCCCGGACGGATCCCCGGGCACCCGGCGCTCTACCTCGAGGCGAAGGAATCGGGCGAGGAGCTGGAGCTCGAACCCAAGCTCCTGCTGGCGCACCGGTCGCGCCGCTTCGTCGGCGCCCTGAACCTCGTCGGCGAATTCGAATTCCGGCACAACGACGAGGAGCTGCTCGAGAGTGGTGCGGTGATGCGGAAGGCATGGGCCTGGAAGGTCGTCGGGGGCACGGCGTACGAGCTCTCGCGCCGGGTCTCGGCGGGCGTGGAAGCGCGCTACGTCGCCGAATATCCGAACTTCGGCCCGCGATCGGGCTCGGCCCTCTCGCTCGGACCCGTGCTCAATGTCCAGGCGGGCGAGGTCCAGATCGGCGTCGGCGTGCTGCGCCAGCTCCGAGGCAGCCCCCACACCTCGGGCCATCTGAACCTCGACGATTTCGAACGCACGCAGGTTCGCGCCATCATCGGCGTGGAGCTGTGAGATGTCGGGACACGCCGCTGGCGATGGTGCCCGCCAATACGGGTTCGGCTACTCCTACTCCGGGAGCGCCCCGCTGACGGCGCGCCGCCACTGCTCCGGCGTGAGCGGACCGTGGACGGCGACGAAGAGCACCGCCGCCCCGTAGACCAGAAGGTCCCAGCGGAACTGCTCGTGCAGGTGCGCGAGCCAGGCGATCGCGATCGCGAAGAGAAGTCCGGCCGCCCCCAGGCGCAGGGTTCGCGGCAGCAGGAAGAGCAGCGCGCCCGCGGCCTCGACGCCGGCCAGGAGCGCGAGATGCAGGCCGTGCCCGCCTTCGTGGAGCGCGACGAGCAGCGTGCGGACGCTCAGGACGAGCAGCGACACGCCGAGCGCCCACCAGAGGACGACGAAGGACCGGATCAATCCGCGCGAGGGCATGGGGGCATTGTACGCCGCGCACGCGCTCTTGCAACCCGCAGCCGCGCGTGGTACCGCTTCCCCCCGTGGGATTCGCGAAGCTCGTCTTCGGCGTGCTCCTCGCCGGTCTGGGGGTGATCCTCCTGGCCGGCCATCTCGGCTATCTCCCCACCGATACGGGCGGCTGGCTTCTGCGCTATTGGCCCGCCCTCCTCGTGCTGATCGGCCTGGCCCTGCTGGCGAGCGCGCTCCGCAATCCGCTCATCGGCTGGATCGCGACGATCCTGGTGCTCGGGGCCCTGGGCTTCGGCGCCTGGTGGGTCCATCAGCACGGCACCGGCACGCACGCGGAGAGCGCCAAGACCTACGACCTGACCCGTCCTCGCGCCGAGACGCTCACGGTGCGCGCGCGCGTGTTCGGCGGATCGCTCTCCCTCGAGCCGAACGCGGCGTCCCGCGCGGGCCGCCTGGACGTCATCGCCACCGGCATGCCGTCCGACGACGCGGACTTCATCACCTCGGGCGGCGCCGCGATCTTCGACTGGCCGACCGAGGACGCGCGCGTCTACCAGGCGCCGCTGGGCGGCAACGTCCGCGTGCTCGTGCCGCAGCGATTCCGGGTCCGCCTCCTGGCCAAGAGCCTCTTCTCGCAGGTGCGCGCCGCGCTCGCCCGGCTCCGTCCGGAGCGCTGCGAGGTGGAGGCGATCGCCTCGTCGGTGCGGATCGACGCCACCGGGCCGACGCGCCCGTCCCTGGTGCTCCTCCGCGGGACGCTCGCGAACGTGGAGCTGGACCTTCCCGCGAACTGCCCGGCGCGCCTGGAATTCGACCCGCTCACCTTCCGTACCCTCCCCGACGATTTCATGGAGCACGCGGCGGGACGATCCAAGGTCAAGATCTGGACGTCGGAAGGAAGCGGCCCCGTGGTGCAGGTGCGCGTGGCGGGACCGCTGATCCACCTCAAGGTGCGGCGCGAGCCCGTCCGGGCGCTCTGAGCCCGACCCTATCGTGAAGATATCCAAGGAGACCTGATGCCCGGCAAAGGCGGCGGCACCGGAATCGCGTTCCCCCTCACCCTGATCACCATCGGCATCGTGCTGCTGCTCAAGGAATTGGGATATCTGCACGGCAACATCCTCCGCTACTGGCCGGTGCTCCTGATCGTCTGGGGCATCGGAATGATCTGGGCCGCACGGAAGGGATGAGGCAGGGCTGGAACCTGTCCGGGAGCCGGGACGTATTCGGCTCAGAGAGCCCCTTCGTCCCGCACCGGGAGGCCCCGTGACGCGCAAGCAGACGATCCTCGGCGTGAGCCTGTTCTTCCTCGTATGCCTGGGGATCGGCGTGATCTGGACCCTCCGGACCCAGCCCCCTTCCGCCAACCCCTGGTGGGCCGGCAAGAACGCCAAGGTCCGGATGGAGGTCTGGGAGCCGGGGAAGGACATGGCCACGTTCGGGATGACCCTTCCGAAGAAGAGCATCGACGGCATGGTCGCGCTCGGGCTCAGGACCGTGGTGCAAGTGGGGGATCAGGACCTGGACTTCCGCAAGCACTGGAAGGAGATCCAGGCCCTTCCGCCCGGCGAGAAATACCGGATCCCGGGCGACGACGGGGAGACGACCTACGTGTGGATCGAGACGCCGGACGTGAAGGCGAGCCCGGTCCGGCCCGCGGCTGCGGCTCCGGAGTCAACCGGCACCTAGTCGTCGTTCCCCACGCGGGCTCTCCCCCGCCAATCTTCTACGAAGGCCGGATTACGGCGCGACGCCTGCCGCGGCCGACAGCGAAGCCTTCGGATTCAGCAGCCGGATCGTCTTGTCCCCCGCCTTCTTCTCCTCGGCGCTGTCCACGATGTACTGCTTCACCTGCTCCACGGTCAGCTTCGGATTCAACGCCCAGAGCTTTGCGGCCAGGTTGGTGACGTTCGGCGCGGCCATGCTCGTCCCGCTCAGCTTCATCCGGTCGCCGCCGGGCACGTAGCTCTCGACTTCGAACCCGCTGGAGTAGACGTCGACATTGCCGAAGCTGGTGAACGACGTCTGGTCCCCCGCCTGGTCGACGGCGCCGGCGACGAGAACGTTCGGCAGCTTGAAGGAGCTCGGCATGACCTCGTCGAACTTCACGTTGTTGTCGGAATTCCCCGCGGCGATGACGAAGAGCGTGCCGGGCGCGCCCTTCACCGCGTCGTAGAGCTTCTTGTAGTCGATGTCGTACAGCTTGCGGGCCAGCGCGCGCCGCTGCTCGGGCGTGCCGCCGGCGTGGTTCTGCTCCAGGGCCGTCTCGATCGACTTGAGATCGCCGCCCCAGCTCATGTTGACCACGCGGACGCCGTTGGCCTTGAAGTAGGCCACCGACTTCGCCATCGCGTCCCCATCCTTCACCGCCTGCTCGACCGTCGGCTTCTCCGGAATCGAGTGATAGTCGAACGTGATCCGGCAGGCGAGCACGCGCGCCGCCGGGTTGCCCCGCGTCGCGATGCCCGCGACGTGCGTTCCGTGGGCGAACTGCGCGTAGGCGTTCAATCCCTCCAGGAACGGCTGCACCTGGTCGCGCGTGAGTCCGCTCAGCTTCGCCTTCAGTGCGGTTGCCTCGGGCGTGTCCAGGTTGGCCTGGAGATCCTCGAACCCCTTGAGATCGCCCTTGTAGACGTCCTTGTTCCCGACGGCCTTGTCGATGTCGAAGAGGAGCGCCGTCTCCTTGTCGGAGTGGAGCGACCACGCGATCCCGTTCACGTCGTCGACGTACCCGTCCTTGTCGTCGTCCTTCTGATTCCCCGGGATCTCCTTCGCGTTCACCCAGAGCTGCTTGGGGTAGAGCGAGACGTCCACGCCCGAGTCCCAGACCCCGACCACGACCGGCGAGAGCTTCGCGGTGTCGTCGAGCGATACGTCGCGAGCCGCCCAGATGTCGGCCTTCTGCTCCGTCTTGTTCGCGTCGAGGACGGCGGCGTAGGCCGCCACCAGGCTCTCCTTGAGCGGAAGGATGTTGTTCAGCGCGTAGCCGGCCGAGACCACGCCGGCCGCCAGAGCCTGGCTGATCATTCCGTTCTGATACGCGGGATCGACGCTCGCCTGGATGCTGCCCTGAAGCAGGTTCTGGGACAGGATCTCGAAGCTCCCCTTGCTCGCCTTGAGAACTTCCTGGACCTCCTGGTAGGGAAGCGCCCGGAGCGACTGCTCGAGATTCGAGCGAATGGCGGCGGGCAGGTCGGCGGCGCCCGATTCGTGCGCCTTCATGATCGCCTCGGCCAGGAGCCCGGACGTGAGCTTCTGAGCCGGCTTGTCCTCCAGGTCGCGGATCTGGGCGACCAGCCGCTTCGCCGAGGGATAGTCCTCCTTCAGCATCGCGATCGTGAGGAGCGTGCCGTACATGCGCCGGACCGCGGTCGGATCCTGGATGTCGTACTTGTCCAGGTCGCCCTTCATGTCCTTCTCGACGGCGCCGGCCAGCTCGAGGATCGCGGCCTTGTTCGTCACCAGCGCGCTCGGCTTGTCGGGGATCTTGTAGCTGTGCGGCGGCAGGTCGGCGAGCTTCGTGATGGGGATCTTCCCCGCCGCGAAGGAGGTCGAAGCCGCGATCGGAGTGGAGAGGAGGGTGGCCGCGAGCAGCGCGGCGGCGATTCCGGGTACGGGTCTCATGGGTGTGGCCTCAATGTGCGGTGCTGGAGGGTGGATCGGGAGCCATCCGAGTAGGGCCACTGTACCAAATCGGGCCGTCGGCAGTCCCGAACGCCGCCGTCGAGGACCTCGCCGGTGTCCGGTTTTAATCTTTGTCCTATTTTTTAGGACATGACAGAATCGGGGCCATGGAAGCGAACCGCGATCTTAGCCCCTACCTGGACCGGCTCGCCGAGCTGCCCTTCCTCACGAAGCCGCGCGAAGTCCCGTGCCCCGGGCACGTCCGGCGTACCCCGCCCGAGCCCTGTATCGAGCTCACCGTGGGGAGACGAAAGCGAGTCCTCTCGGTCGCACTCAAGCGGTCCGATCCGCTCAGCCGGATCGCGATCGACCATTGGATCGGACGAATGAAAGGCTCCGAGCGGGATTGGATCCTCTTCGCGAATCACGTCGGACCCCAGCTCAGCCGATACCTGCGGGAACATCGAGTCAATTTCGTCGACGCGAACGGCAACTGCCATCTCTCGATCGATGAAGGGCACGTGGCCTACATCGAAGGCCGACGGAGATCGACGCCCGCGTGGGAGTCTCATGGAACGGGGCGCGCGGGGTACAGGATCCTGTTCGCCTTGCTGGCGAGTCCGGAGCTGGTGTCGCGCCCGGTACGGGAGATCGCCTCGGCATCCGGCGCGAGCAAGACAGCCGCTTCGTCCGTTCTGAACCGGCTCGAGGGTGAGGGCATCATCGGCGTCACGGGACGCGATCGCATGCTCCGACGCCCCGATGAGCTGCTCCAGCGATGGTTGAACGGTTACGTCGATCGGCTCCGCCCCCGCCTCGTGTTCGGCCGGTACGAGACGAGGATCGAAGACCCGAACGAGCTCGACCGATTCCTGGACGTCGAGCTCTCCACCGAGGGCGAGGGCCGGCTCCTGGATGGGTCGAAAGCGATCCGATGGGCCTGGGGCGGAGCCGCGGCAGAGCATCGTCTCCTGCACTACTATCGCGGAACGACGACGGTCATCCACTTCGACGCGCCGCCGTCCACCGCGGCGGCTCGACTGGGCCTGGCTCCGGCACGAGCGGGCTCGATCACGTTCCTCGGCGTTCCGGGTCCTCTCGCGTTCCCAGGCACCCAACCGAACGTGGTGCACCCGCTCCTCATCTACTCGGAGCTCCTGGCCGCGGGCGAGGAGCGCGCCCGGGACGCGGCCGGCCGGATCCGGGAGCGATACCTCCAGCACCTGTCATGATCCGATTATCGGAGAGTCATCTGGGGACGTTCCGAGATCTCGCCAAGCTCGGATCGTCGGTCGACTTGAGCCTCATTGGCGCGTTGGCGCTCGCGTGCGCGCTGCCTCGATTTCGCCGGCAGACGAACGATGTCGATATCACGATCGCACTCCCCCTCGACCAGGCGAACGCCGCGCTGGCGCGATTGCCCGGATGGATCCGGACCGGCAGGGCCGAGTACGAGTGGCGCAGCGCCAGTGGAACCCTGGTGCACGCCATTCCCGTCGATGCGTCGTCTCGGAAACAGGGCTTCCTGGTGTGGCCGTCCAGCGGGCGGCGGATGAGCCTCGTGGGGATGAGACACGCGTTCGAGAATACGAATCCGCTGAGCGTGGCGGCCGGTGTCACGGTGCGCTCGGCGTCGGTGCCTGCGGTCATCCTCATGAAGTCGGTCGCATACCAGGACCGGCCTCGAGAACGGGAACGCGACGTGGACGACTTCGCCACGGTGATGGACGTCTACATCGACGGCCTCGAAAGGCGCCGCTGGGACGAGGCCCGAGGCGTGACGCGCGAGGACGTCGGCGCCTACCTGCTGGGGCGGGACGTGGGAAGAATCGCGGACGCGGCCGAAATGAAGAGCATGGAGGGCTTCGTTCGGATGCTGCTCGACGGGGCGGGACTGGCGACGCTGGTTCGGGTCTCGCCGCCGCTCCTGCGCGCGAACCCGCGAAACGTCCTGTCCCGCCTGGAAGCGTTTCGACAGGGGCTCGTCGCGGGAGGTGCCGCTTAGAGCCCGCCGGGAGTCAGGGCTCCGCGCGGGGATAGGTTCCCAGCACCCGCACTTCGGTGGTGACCGCCCTCAGCTCCTCGAGCGCCGCGCGCACCGGCTCCGACGCCGCGTGGCCTTCGAGATCGAGATAGAACCGATACTGCCAGGGGGATCCCAGCACCGGACGCGATTCGATCCGCGTGAGATTGACCCCGCGCGCTCCGAACCGCGCGAGCACTTCCCCCAGGGCGCCGGGCTTGTGCGCCAGCGCGATCTGGAGGGACGTCTTGCATCGGGCGCCGGGAGGACACGCCACGGCCTCGCGCGCGATCTCGACGAAGCGGGTGTAGTTCCCCTCCTGCGTCTGGATGCCCTGCCGCAGCACCTCCAATCCGTAGAGGCGCGCCGCCGACTCGCTCGCGATGGCGGCGACCGTCGGATCGTTCCCCTCGCGCACCTTCCGCGCCGAGCCCGCGGTGTCGAACTCGGTGCGCGTGGCGGCCCAGGGAATCGTGCGGAGGAACGCCTCGCACTGCGCCAGCGCCTGGGGGTGGGAGATGACGGTGCGCAGCGCCTCCAGCTTCGCGCCGGGGAGCGCGAGCAGGCAGTGCTCCACGCGGCTCACCACCTCGGCCGTGATCGTGACACCCCCTTCCGCGAGGAGGTCGTAGGTCTCGTGCACGCTCCCCGCGGTGGTGTTCTCGATCGGCATCAGGGCGAAATCGGCGGAGCCGTCGCGAACGGCGTCCACGGCACCGCGGAAGGTGTCGTGGCCCGTCAGCAGCGCGCCTCCCTCGCGCCCCGCGTAGCGGCGCTGCGCCGTGAGGTGGCTGAAGGAGCCCTCCACGCCCTGATAGGCGACCCGCAAGGGCACCCCCTCCAGGGAGCGCACCAGCGCCTGCTGGTGGGCGACCGACATCTCCATGATGTCGCGATAGAGCCGCTCGATCTCGTGCGCGTCCAGGCCCAGCTCGGTCGCGGCGTGGCGGATCCGGCCGATGATCTGCTCCTCGCGCTGGCGGTCCCGGAAGGGGGTCGCGCTCTCGATCTTGGCGCGGGCGACCTGCTCGACCAGATCCATGCGCCGCTTCAGCGCGGCCAGGATCTCGCGGTCGACGGCCTCGATCGCTTCACGAACGGCCTGGAGGTCGCGGTCCGTCTTCATGCGGATGAAGCTACGGCAAAACCGTTCCAGGTGCGCGATCTTCTCTCGGACGTGGCCACGCGCACCCGTTCAGACCCCCGGGCCCTTCAAGCCCCCCCGGAAGCGGCGCATCGCATTCTCGGCGTCCCGCACGAGCGATCGCGGAGCGACGGGATCGGTCCGAAGGATGGGAAGGCTCCGTCGGAGCAGCCGCTCCGAGGCCGACGCGCTGCCGGTCCGGGACAGACAGACGCCGAGCGCCGCGTCGGCCTCTGCCATCCGGGCGCTCCATTGGTCTGGATTCTTCCATCGAGCCGCGACGACGATGCGGAGCACCGAATCCGCTTGAGTTCCGCGGCCGAGACGGAGCAGGGCGCGGCCCCATCCGACATAGGCCCCGGTGCAGGGATTCGCTCCGCGCTCGAGCCTTGATTCGAAGAGCCGCACGGCCCGCTCGTAGGTCGCGCACGCTGCTTCGACCGACCCCTGCTCGTACCACGAGCCCGCCAGGTCCGCCAAGGCCTCCGCGTTGCGGAAGTGGTCCGGCCCGAACGAACGGGCCCAGAGATCGGCCGCCTTTCGGAACTCATTCTCGGCTTCGCCGTAGCGTCCCTGAGCCATCCGAAGGCGCCCGATCGCGAGCATCGAATAGCCGAGCTGAAAGTTCTCTGGGCCCAGAGCGTGGACCATCCTCTCCCGGGTCGTGAGGAGGAGTTCCTCCGCCTCCCGGAGCCGTCCCTGCTGGAGATAGATCTCGCCCAGGCTGTTCCGCGAATAGAGCGCGATGACGTAGTCGGTCCCCAGGGTGCGACGCCAGATCCGTTGCGCATCCTGAATCAGGCTCTCGGCGCGCCCGAATCGGCCCAGGCTGGCCTGCAACGAGCCCGCGTTGTGCTCCATGTGGGCCGTGAGCGGGTGATTCGGGCCGTAGTTGAGCCGCGCGACGCGGAGCGCCTCCCACGCGAGCGGCTCCGCGCGCTCCCACCGCTCGCAGGCGAGATAGTGCCCGGCCAGGTTCTTCAGGATATTGATCGTGAGGAAGTGGTCGGGACCGTACAGTTTCCGGACGATCGCCAAGGCGCCCAGGTGCAGCGATTCGGCGCGCGCCAGCTGCCCGCGCTCGCCGGCCAGGTTCGCCACGTTCTCCATCGAGGTCGCGGTCGCGAGGTTATCCCGGCCGTACGCGCGGAGCCGGATCGCGAGCGCGCGCTCGTGGAGCGGCGCCGCGTCGTCCAGGCGACGCTCCGAGTAGAACAGCGTCCCGAGATGGTCCAACTCGTCCGCCACACGGGGGTGGTCGGCGCCAAGCGAGCGCTCGGTGATGGCGAGCGAGCGGCGTCCCAGGGTCTCCGCGTCCCCGTAGCGCCCCATCGCCTGGTACACGGTCGCCGTGCGGCTCAGCGTCATCGCGAGATCGGCATGATCCGGGCCGAGGCGAGCGGTCTGGATCGCGCGGGCGCGCCCCAACAGCTGAAGCGCTCGATCGTAGTCTCCATGTTCGCCGAGGGCCGCTCCGAGGTCGGCCATGGCAGCCGCCGTCTCCGCGCTCTCGGGACCGGTGAGGCGCTGCTCGATCGCAAGCGCACGCTCGTACATCACGGTCGCCTGGTCCAGGGCCGAAATCTGCCGGTAGAGCCCTCCCAGCGCGGTCAGGAGCGTCGCCTCCAGCGCCGGCTGTCCTTTCAGCTCGGCCTCGATGCGCGAACCTCCCTGGTCAAGGAGGTCTCGAGCGGTGAGTGTGCGGCCCTTGGCGCTGTCCGGGTCCACGGACCGGAATAGATCGAGCATGAAGCGATTGATCGTCTCGGCTCTGCTGGCCTCGGCTCGGGCACGATCCCGCTCTCGGGCGGCGATGCCCATCTGCCAGACGGTCGCACCCAAGCCCACGAGGAGCGAGAGCAAGGCAACGGCACTGACCGAGACGCCGAGGCGGTGGCGTCCTATGAATCGCCGGGCACGGTAGGCGAGGGTCGGGCGGGTCGCTCGCACCGGCTCGCCGGCCACGAACCGCTCCACGTCTTCGATGAGCGCCGCCGCCGAGGGGTAGCGGCG
>DATJEJ010000150.1:0-4481 GCA_035496795.1 Candidatus Omnitrophota bacterium | reverse complement strand
GATCGTGAAGACGCGGGTGCTCGCCGGATCGAGCCACGCCTCGCGCCAGCAGATCGTACGGATGGATCGCGGGCACGCGGCACCGCTCGCGCCCGCCGCGATCCGGCCCCTCGTCCGAGCGGCCGAGCGCGCGGTGCGCGGCTCCGATGCCGTGCTCCTCTCCGACTACGGCTACGGCCTCCTTGGCCCCGCGGTCCGCAGGGCGGCCATCGCGGCGGCGCGGCGCGCCGGCATTCCGGTGGTCGTGGATTCGCGCTACGCGCTCCGCTCCTTCCGCGGCGCCACGCTGCTGACCCCGAACGAGCACGAGGTGGCCGAGGCATTCCACCTCGACTCCCTCGACCCCGCGTCGCTGCGTCGGGCGGGGGAAGCGCTTCGCAAGGCGGCGGCGGCCGACGCGGTGTGGATCACGCGGGGGAGCAGCGGCATGCTGCTCGTCGAGCGGCGGCGCCCTCCCCTCGCGGTGCCGATCGTGGGAGGGGCCGACGTCGCCGACGTGACCGGCGCCGGCGACGCGGTCTCGGCCGCGGCCGCGCTCGCGCTCGCCGCGGGAGCCTCGCAGGCCGAGGCGGCGCTGCTGGCGACCTACGCGGCCTCGGTGGTGGTGATGAAGCGCGGCACGGCCACCGTGGACGGCTCGGAGCTTCGCCTTGCCATCGAAGCGCACGAGGTTCCGCGGCTCCGGTGAGAGGGGCGCGGCGGGAGCCGGCATGAGATCCGCATCGGAGAAGATCGTGCCGCTGGAGGCGCTCGCGGCCCGGCTGGAGCGCACGCCCGAATTGCGCGAGGGTCTCGTGCTCGCGAACGGCATCTTCGACCTGCTCCACGTGGGCCACGTCCGCTACCTGGCCGCGGCCCGTGCGAAGGGAAGAGCGCTGCTCGTGGCCGTGAACTCGGACGCGAGCGCGAGAAGGCTCAAGGGTCCCGGGCGGCCCCTCCTTCCCCTGGCCGAGCGGCTCGAGCTGCTTGCCGCGCTCGAGTGCGTGGATCATGTGACCTCGTTCGAGGGGGACACCGTGGAAGAGGTCCTGCGGCGGATCCGTCCCGCCCTGCACGCGAAGGGCACCGACTACACGGTCGAGACCGTTCCCGAGCGCGAAATCGCCAGGGAGCTGGGCGTGCGCACGATCATCGTCGGCGATGCCAAGGAGCACGCCTCGAGCGATCTGATCGGCAGGATCCGCCGAGGGGGCACGGATGGCTGAGGCGCCCGCTACGGCCGCCTGGGACGCCCCCGCTCCGGCCCTTCCCGCGCCCGCCCGCGTGCTGGTCTCGCGGCTGCGCCGCATCGGGGACGTCATCCTGACGCTGCCGCTGGTCGACGCGCTGCGGGATCGCTTTCCCGGCGCGCGGATCGACTTCCTGGCCGAGGAAGAGGCCGCGCAGGCCGCGATCGGACATCCCGCGATCGAGCGCGTCCTCTCCTTCCGGCCGTCCCCCTCGCCGCTGCCGGCTCCGGTCGCGGTGCTGCGCGAGCTGCGCGCCGCGCGCTACGACTGGACGATCGACCTGTACGGAAATCCGCGCTCGGCGATGCTCCTCGCGCTGACCGGTGCGCCGGTGCGGGTGGGCCCGGCGCGGCGCGTCCGGCGCCACTTCTACACGCACGTCGTTCCTCCCGTGCGCGAGCCGCTCTCGGCGATCGAGCATCACCTGGGCGCGCTGCGCGCGCTGGGCATCGAGGCCTTCGGTGGCGCACCGCGCATCTCCCTGACCGTCGAGGAGCTGGCGCGGGGACGCGAGCGGCTCGACGGCGCCCTGCCCCCGGGAGGGGCGCGGATCGGCCTCCACGTGGGGAACCGCTGGCCCGCGAAGCGGTGGCATCCCGAGCGCTTCGCGGCGCTCGCGCGGGCCCTGCCCGGCCTCGGAGCGCGCGCGCTCGTCCTCGGCGGTCCCGGCGAGGAAGACGCCGCGGCCGAGGTGGCGGAGCGGTCGGGCGCGCCGCGGCTTCCGCGGCTTCCGCTGCGCGAGTACTGGGGCGTGGTCGCGGCCCTCGACGCGCTGGTCACGAACGACGGGAGCCCGCTCCACGCCGGCCCGGCGCTCGGCGTGCCCACCGTGGGGATCCTGGGGCCGACGGTGCCCGAGATCTGGTTTCCGTACCGAGCGGACGAGGGTCACCAGCTCCTTCACCGGGAGATCTGGTGCCGCCCGTGCCACCGGCACGAATGCGCGCGCCTCGACTGCCTCCACTGGATCGGCGTGGGCGACGCCGTGGCCGCGGTGGCGCGCGCCCTGGAGCCAAGGGAGGCCCGGCGTGCCCCCGCATGATCTCTCCGGCGTCCGCTCCGTCCTGGTGGTCCGCCATCGCGCCGGCGGGGACCTGCTCCTCACGACGCCGGCGCTCCGCGCGCTGCGCGCGGGACTTCCCGCGGCCCGCGTCACGGTGATCGCCGCGCGCGGGATGGGTGCGCTCCTCCAGGGGAATCCGGACGTGGACCGGGTGATCGAGTTCGACCGCCGCTCTTTCCGCTCGCAGGCGCTCCTCTACGCGAAGCTGGCGCGGGGCGGCTACGACCTCGTGCTCGACCTCGTCTCCAATCCGCGCACGGCGTTCCTGACGCGGCTCACGCGCGCGCGCATCCGGGCCGGCTACGACATCCCGGGACGGCGCGGCGCCTACACGGTTCGCGTCCCGCGGGAGCCGCTCGCGCCGGACGGCCGCCCGGTGCTGCGCTACGCGCCGGAGGCCGCGCTGGACGTGGTCCGCGCGCTCGGGCTGCCGTCCCAGGGGTTGGCGCTCCGCTTCGAGGTCGCTCCCGAGGCGCGAGCCCGGGTGGACGCGTGGCTCGAGAGCGCGAACGCCTCGCCGCCGCTCATCGCGTGTCTTCCGACCGGCTCCTGGCCGGCGAAGACCTGGGCGCCCGAGCGGTTCGCCGCGGTGATGGACGCGCTGGCCGGGGAAGGGACGCCGGTCTGGCTCTGGGGACCGGGGGAGAAGGAGCGCGTGCAGGCGGCGCGGTCGCTCATGAAGGCGCCGTCGCTTCTCGCGCCGCGCACGGGCTGGCAGGAGCTCGGAGCGCTGCTCTCGCGCTGCGCGCTCCTCGTGGGCAACGACTCGGGCCCCAAGCACCTCGCTTCGGCGCTCGGCGTCCCGACGGTGACCGTCTACGGTCCGACGAATCCGGCCACGTGGCATCCGCCCGGGGGGCCGCACGCGGCGCTCGAGGCGGACGGCCTCGAATGCCTGCACTGCAACGCGAACCGCTGCCCGCTGCCCGGCGACCGGCACCTGCGCTGCATGCGCGACGTGTCCGCGGAGCGGGTCGCCGCGGCCGCGCGGGACCTCCTGCGCGACGCGGCCAAGGGAGAAACGTGCGCGAGCCGCTGAGCGTCCTCGTGCCCGTGAAGAACGAGATCGCGAACGTGCGCGACTGCCTGGCGTCGGTGCGCTGGGCCGACGAGGTCGTGGTCGTGGATTCCGGGAGCACGGACGGAACGCTGGAGGCGGCGCGCGCCGCGGCCGATCGGGTGCTGGAGCACGAGTACGTGAACTCCGCGGCGCAGAAGAACTGGGCGCTGCCGCAGGTCACGCACCGCTGGACGCTGATCGTGGACGCCGACGAGCGCGTCACGCCGGCGCTCCGCGCCGAGATCGAGGCGGTCCTCGCCGACGGCGGCCGGCTCGACGGCTACTGGATCCGCCGGGCGAACCATTTTTTGGGGAAGCCGATCCGCTCGGCCGGATGGCAGCGGGACCGGGTGCTCCGCCTCTTCGATCGCACGAAGGGCGCCTACGAGCCGCTCCACGTTCACGCCGAGGTCCAGATCGCGACGGGGCGCGTCGGGAGCCTGCGCGAGCCGCTGATCCACCACACCTACCGCGACCTGGACCAGTACTTCGAGAAGTTCCACCGCTACACCCGGTGGTCCGCCGAAGACCTCCGCGCGCGGGGCGTGCGCGCGTCGGCGGGGCGGCTTCTTTTCCGGCCGCCGCTCCGCTTCCTCCGCATGTATTTGCTCGAGGGAGGTTTCCGGGAAGGGCGGCACGGCATCGTGCTCTGCGGCCTCGCGGCCTTCTCGGTCTTCATGAAGTACGCGCGGCGATGGGAACTGGAGATCGCGCCGCGGGAGGAATCCGCGCGAGACACGAAGCGGTGAGGGTCGCGTTCCTCGGCGCGTTCGATCGGGGCTACCCGCGCGTTCGCGTGCTCCAGGAGGGGCTGGTGAAGCACGGCGTGGACGCGCGCCTCTACCCGCTCTCCGCGAAGCCGGTGCTGCGCGAGGCCAAGCTGATCCAGGCGTGGCTCTCCGGAGCCGCCCTCGCCGACGCCTTCGTGGTGCCTTCGTTCGCCCACCGCGACGTGCCGCCGATCTCGCTCCTCACGCACGCTGCCGGCGCGCCGCTCCTCTTCGATCCCCTGGTCTCGCGCTGGGACACCCAGGTGCGCGACCTGGGCCGCGTCCGCCCCGGCTCCGTGGCGGCGGCGCGGCTCCGCGCGAGCGACGCGCTCGCGATGCGCCTCGCCGACGTCGTCCTC
>DATJEJ010000149.1:0-8012 GCA_035496795.1 Candidatus Omnitrophota bacterium | reverse complement strand
GAGCGGGTTCGAGATCGAGCGCTCCACGTCGGGAAGCGGCGGGCCGTTCGCCCCGCTGATCACCGTGGCCGCCGACGCGACGACCTATTCGAACACCGGCCTCGCGCCGGCGACGGAGTACTGCTATCGGATCCGCGCCGTCAACGGGGCGGGATCCTCAAGTTATGACGGACCGGTCTGCACGTCGACCGGGGCCACGCCCGCCTTCGCGCTCGCCTTCAACGGGAGCACCTACGTCAACTTCGGCGATCCCGCGGCGCTCGACCTCCCGCAGTTCACGATCGAGACATGGTTCCGGCGCGACGGCGCCGGCACCACGGCGTCGACCGGATCGGGCGGCGTGACCGACGCGATCCCGCTCGTCACCCACGGCACCTCCCAGGCCGACGGGAGCAACGTGGACATGAACTTCTTCCTCGGGATCAAGAGCGCCGGCTCGGTGCTCTGCGCCGACTTCGAGGAGGGCGCCGGCGGCTCGAGCCCCGGGCTGAACCATCCGATTCTCGGCGTCACCCCGATCGCCAACGGCGTCTGGTATCACGCCGCCGCGACCTACGACGGCGCGACCTGGAAGCTCTATCTGAACGGCAACCTCGAGAGCCAGCTCGCGGTGGGCCAGCCCGTGCAGTCGGCTTCGATCCAGCTCGCGGCGCTCGCCTCGTCGATCACTTCGACCGGAACCGCGCAGGGCTTCTTCGTCGGAGCGCTGGACGAGACGCGGATCTGGAACGCCGCGCGGACCCAGGCCGATATCCAGGGGACCATCAACACACAGATCGCCGCTCCGGCGGCCGGTCTGGTCGCGCGCTGGGCGCTGGACGAAGGCTCCGGCACAGCCGTGGGCAGCTCGGCGGGCACCTCGGTGAATGGGACGATCAGCGGCACCGCGTACACGTGGGTCGCCGGCGCGCCGTTCAATCTGGCGTTCAACCTGCCGCCGACCGCACCGCTGCTGGTCGGACCGGCGGACCAGTCCACCGAGGTCGGGCTTGCGCCCACGCTCCAGGTGTCGGCTTCCGATCCCGACGGCCAGAGCCTGACGGTCCAGTTCTACGCGCGCTCGGCGGTGGCCACGCCCGGGACCGACTTCACCATCGTGGGCATGCCCGACACGCAGTACTACACGGGCGAGCTGAACGGCGGGACGAACGCGATCCTACTGTCGCAGACCAACTGGATCACGGCGAACCGGGCCTCGCGCAACATCGGCTACGTCGCCACGCTGGGCGATTGCGTGGAGCACGGCGACAACGGCGGCAACGACATCGAGTGGCAGCACGCCGACGCGGGCTATTCGCTCATCGAGAATCCGGGAACGACCGGGCTGCCCGAAGGGCTTCCCTACGGAATCACGGTGGGGAACCATGACCAGTCTCCCAACGGAAATCCCGACGGCGCCACGACGGTCTTCTACAACCAGTACTTCGGGTCTGCGCGGTTCGCCGGGCGCTCCTACTACGGCGGCCACTACGGCTCGAACAACGACAACTGGTACAACCTCTTCAGTGCGGGCGGCATGGACTTCGTCGTCATCTCCCTGGAATACGACACCACTCCGGACGCGGCGATCCTGGACTGGGCGGACGGACTCCTCACGACGTACGCCAACCGCCGCGCGATCCTCCTCTCGCACAACTTCATCGGCACCGGCAACCCGGGCGCGTGGAGCGCGCAGGGGCAGGCCACGTACGACCGGCTGAAGACCCACACCAATCTCTTCCTGATGCTCTGCGGGCACGTGCCGGGCGAAGGACGTCGCGTCGACACGTTCAACGGCAATACGGTCTACACGGTGATGTCGGACTACCAGGGAAGGACGAACGGCGGCAACGGCTGGCTGCGCCTCATGCAGTTCTCGCCCTCCAACAACGTCATCCACGTGTCGACGTACTCGCCCTGGCTGGACCAGACCGAGAACGACGCCGACAGCCAGTTCGATATCCCGTATTCGATGAGCTCCGCCGAGTCGTACGCGCTGCTGGGAACGGTGCCCGACGTCGTGTCCGGAAGCACGGCCAGCCTCACGCTGGCCGGGTTGGCCGGCGGGACGCCCTATCAGTGGTACGTCACCGTGAGCGACGGCGTGGCCACCGCGACCGGACCGACGTGGGGCTTCACGACGCATGCGATCACCGGGGTGGACGAACAGCCGGTCACCGCGTTCTCGATGCGGATGACGTCCAGCAATCCCACGTCGTCCGGAGCCTCGCTCGCCTTCGATCTGCCGCGGCCCGAGCGGGTTCGGGTCGAGCTGTTCGATGCCGCGGGCCGGCTCGTGGCGACGCTGGCCCATGGGGAATACCCCACGGGCCGCCACTCCGTGCGCTGGGAAGGGCGCACGGCGCACGGACAGGCGCCCTCCGGCGTCTATTTCGTGCGCTTCCAGGCGCCGGGGCACGCGGTGACCCGGCGGTTCGTTCTCTTGCGATAGCCGCGGGGGGTACTTCGGGACCATGTCTCGAGAGGGGCCGCCGACCTAGAGTAGATAGCGGGGTTGGCCCACCCCTCTCGACCGGCGCCGTACGGCCGGTCGCCGGCCGGACCCATGGGGGATGTGATGGAAGGCAAGGACGCGGTATGGCTCCTGGTGCTGGTCTGCATGCTTCTCGCCGTGATGGCGCTCGCCGGCAAGATCGAGCCCATGGTCGCGGGAGGCGCGTTCGCGGCCGCGCTCGCGATTCTGGGAGTGCTCTCGCGCGGGTTCCGCAAGCGGCCGCACAAGACGCTGCCCTCGTAGGCGGATGAGCTGTCGCGCGCGGTGGATCGTCGCCGCGCGCGGCGACGCCCCGTTCAGATCGAGGGCGGCTCGATCCCCATCAGGCGCAGGTACAGATTGAGCTGCCCGCGGTGATGGATCTCATGCTCCTGCAGGTGGTCCAGGATCCAATGTAGGGTGTAGGAGTGCTCCTTGCCCGAGGGAGCGCGCCAGGTGATCACCTTGGATAGATCCGACGCCGGACGTTCCAGCTGTTGCTGCGTATTCCGGTGCCACCTCTCCAGCGCCGCGAAGAGCCCCGCGTGATCGGGCAGGTCGACGACGTTCCTCCACCCCTGCTTCGGGTCCTCGGCCGGCGCGACCCACTCCTCGTACGTCCCGCCCTCGATCACCACATGGATCCAGTGCCGCTCGCACTCCGCGATGTGGACGATCATCTCGTGCGCCGTGAACATCTCCGGTCGCGGCTTGAAGCCGAACTTCTCGCGGGGCAGCGCCGCGACCGCCGCGAGAAGAAACGGCCGGTACTGGGTGTCCCAGAAGGGGTAATACGCGCGGATCGTGCCCGCGTAATCGGCTGCCGAGACGTTCCGCCCCGCGTCGCGGAGCTGGTCCAGAGTCTGCGTGGTCACGTCGTCACCTCCCGTTCCTGGGGCCTGCGAGCCAGGCCAGGAGTCTCCATCGAGGCCGGGCTCCGCGCAACAGGTTAGCCGTCGCGGCCAAACGGAGTGGCGGCTCGAAGGCATCTCCGATAGATTCCATCGGACTCCCCGTACAACATCACCGCGCTTGGAGGCTCGTGCCTTGAACTGGAACTGGGTGCTCCTGATCGGCGGGGCCTGCATGGTGCTCGTGGAAGTGGCGCTCGGCGGGTTCGCCGGCTTCGACATGGTGCTCGTCGGATCCGCATTCATGATCGGCGGCGCGGTGGGCCTGTGGTTCCACAACGCGAACCTGGCGTCGATCGTGGCGGCCGTCCTGTGCCTCGCCTACCTCGGCGTCGGCCGCCGCTGGGTCCGCCGCCGGATCGTGTCCAAGCACATGCCGAGCAACGCGGACGCCGTGCTGGGCCAGTCCGGGATCGTCACCGCGCGCATCGCGGAACACCAGCCCGGGCGCGTCAAGGTGAAGGGCGAGGAGTGGCTGGCGTCACCGGCGGACGGCCTCAAGGAACCGCTGGAGCCGGGAACCGTCGTGGTCGTGGAATCGCTGGAGGGTGTCACCCTGAAGGTGAGGTGATCGCATGCTCGTCTCGGCCTTGCTCGGAATCTTTCTCTTCATCGCGCTCATCGCACTCGCGCGCTCCGCGCGGGTGGTCTCGCAGTACGAGAAGGGACTCGTCCTGCGGCTGGGCCGCTACCGCGCGACGGTGAACTCCGGACTCACCTTCCTCGTGCCGGCGATCGAGGACATGATCAAAGTCGACATGCGCGAGCGCGTGATCAACGTCGAGCCCCAGAAGGTCATCACCAAGGACAACGTCTCGGTGGTCGTGGACGCGGTGATCTACTACCGCATCAGCGATCCGGTCAAGGCGACGTTCGAAGTGCAGAATTTCGGCTACGCGGCGACGACCCTCGCCCAGACCAATCTCCGAAACCTGATCGGGGACAAGTCGCTGGACGAGACCCTCACGGCGCGCGACACCATCAACGCCAACCTGCGTTCCGTGCTCGACGAGGCGACGAACACCTGGGGGGTCAAGGTCACGCGGGTCGAGGTGCAGAAGATCGATCCGCCGGCGGACATCACCGAGGCGATGTCGCGGCAGATGAAGGCCGAGCGGGACAAGCGGGCGAACATCCTCGAGGCCGAGGGGGTGAAGCAGTCCCAGATCCTCCAGGCCGAGGGGGTGCGCCAGTCGGAGATTCTCCGTGCGGAGGGGGATGCCCAGGCGAAGATCCTTCGCGCCACCGCCGACGCCAAGGCGATCGAGCTCGTGTCGAATGCCGCCGAACAGTTCTTCAAGGACCGCGCGGAAGTCAGCAAGCGGCTGGACGTCCTGAATACCGTGCTGGCGCAGCAGACCAAGTTCATCGTGCCGTCGGGTTCGGAACTGGTCAATGTCCTGGGATTGGATGACAAGCAGGTCGTCCCGATCCCGCGGTAGTTAGGGGAGCGTCGGCAAGGAGTCGGGCGCAATTTCACCGCCGCTGGCGAGTGTAAAAGTGGCGACACTTGTCCAAGGCGGGGAGACGACGTTTCGTAATACATGGTGCGGAAGGGGGGATTTGAACCCCCACGCCCGTGAAGGCACTGGACCCTGAACCCAGCGCGTCTGCCAGTTCCGCCACTTCCGCACCGATGATGCGGGCGTTGTAGAGCGGGACAGTATAACGAGCTACGCTTCTGCCCGTCAATCGAGGCTTCCCCGCCCTCATTGCGCCACCGACCCCCGCATGGTACAAGCAACAGACCGAGGGGGAGAGACGACGGGATGGCGCGCGACCACGATTCCAAGCCCAAACAGGACAAGCCGAAGCGCGAGGACGAGCGGCGCGTGATCGCGACGAACCGGAAGGCTCGCCACGACTACTGGGTCATCGAGACCTACGAGACCGGCATCGAGCTCCGGGGGAGCGAGGTCAAGTCACTGCGCGACGCCAAGGCCCAGCTTCAGGACGCCTACGCGACCATCGAAGGCGGGCAGCTGTTCCTGCGCGGCGCCCACATCAACCCGTACGATCCCGCGGCGCATGAGAACCACGATCCGACGCGCGCGCGGCGCCTCCTCATGCACCGGGCGGAGATCCGCCGGCTGACGACGAAGCTCGAGGAGTCGGGGCTCACGCTGGTGCCGCTGTCGCTCTATTTCAAGAATGGAAAGGTGAAGGTGGAGCTGGCCCTGGTGCGCGGACGGCGCGAATTCGACAAGCGCGCGAAGCTGGACGAGCGGCGCTCGCGCCGGGAGTTGCGCGGGGTCATGCGCGGGGAGCGCCCGGACTGATGCGCGACGTTCCGACCCGGGTGTCCCTCCTCCTGCTCCTCCTGCTCCTGCTCGCGGCGCTCGTTCCCGCGCTGACGCGCGCCGAGCGCTCGGCCGCGCCGATCACCGTCATCTATCCGGAGCCGCGCAATCCCGAGCGCTTCGTCCCGATCGTTCTGGACGGCGTCCGCTACGTCTCGACGAACGACCTGGCCCGCGTCTTCGGCGCGACCAAGTATTGGCGCCCGGAGATCCAGAAGCTCTCGCTCCGGCTCGGCGAGCACACGCTGCGGTTCTCGATCGGGGCGCCCGTGGTGCTCGTGGACGAGGCGGCGAAGAACCTGATCCGGCCCGCGACCCTCGTGCGCGGCGTGGTGTACGCCCCCGAGGATATCGTCGAGCGCATCTTCGACTGGGGTCTGGCGAGCGACGCGGCCTGGGACGAGACGGGGCGAACGATCCGGTTCCGGGGCGTCGTGCACTCCGTGCGTCAGGCGCAGCTCTTCGTGCGCGGGCGGGTGACCGAGGTTTCGGCCACGCTGGGGCGGAGCCTTCCCGCGCGGCTTCTCTACGCGATGCCGGGCGAGGTGCGGGTGCTCTTCGAGGGCGGAACCCTCGACACGGCCCACGTCTTCACCGGAGGCGCGGTCGCGCGCGGGGAGATCCGCGAGATCCCCGGCGGCGTGGATCTGCGCCTGGTCCTCGGCGACAGCGCGGTCGGTTATCAGGTTTCGAGCGGGCCGAACCGGATGAAGGTGGCGGTGACCGACGACCCGGGGCTGGTCGAGGCCGGGCTCTTCACGCCGCTCGAGCCGCTCCGCGTCGCGGGCAAGGCGAAGGCCGTGCGCACGATCGTGATCGATCCCGGCCACGGCGGCACCGACCTCGGCGCCCAGCTCCCGGGCGGGATGGCCGAGAAGGACGCCACGCTCGAGATCGCGCGCTCGCTGCGCACCGCGCTCGCGTCGCGTTTGAACGCGAAGATCGTGCTCACGCGCGAGAGCGACGTCCTCCTCTCGCCCGCGCGCCGCGCCGAGCTCGCGAACGAGGCCGGGGCGGACCTCTTCATCAGCATCCATCTGGAGGGGGATGGAACGATCAAGGGGGGCGGCTTCCGGCTCCTCGCCGAGTCTCCGGTCGCTTCGCCGAACGAAGGGGGCGGCGTTCCGGTCGTGCTGCCGGGGGACGGCGACGGGATCGAGCTCAAGCCGTGGCGGTCGGCCCAGTCGGCGGTGGTGGGGGCGAGCATCGCGTTCGCCCAGACCGTGGCCGACGCGCTGGCGCGCTCCTTCCCGCAGGCCCCCGTGCTCGTTCGGACCGGCGGAATGAGCGTGCTGGAGCCGGTCCTCTGCCCGGCGATCGTCGTGGAGTCGGCCCCCGCCGCGCGATCGGGCCCCGAAGCGATGAGCATGCGGGGCTACACCACGTACGACTACACCCAGACCGTGGCGCGCGCGATCGAGGACTTCGTGCGAAAATCGAGAGCATGAGCGATACGTTCGGAAGCCCGGGGCCGGGTGCCGTCATGCGCCGCCGATGGATCGTGGGCGGGATCGCCGCCTTGGTTGGGATCGCGATCGCCCTCCTGATCTGGAAGGCGCCCTGGCGGCGGAACGAGCTTGGGCTCTCGCGCTATTCGCCCGTCGCCGCGGAGCTGGAGGGCGTGCGCGGCGTCTACCTCTACTACGCGCTTCCCAATTCGGACAGTCTCGTCGCCGAGTATCGCGACGTCGTCGTGAAGGACCATCCCGTGGACCAGGTCCGCGCCATCTTCCGCGAGCTGATCGCCGGCCCGTCCGGGAACCGCGTCTCGCCCTTTCCCGACGGCACCGAGCTGCTCAACACCTACTGGACGCAGCGCGGGACGCTCTACCTCGACTGGAACCGGGCGCTGGTCGCGGGATTCCGCGGCGGCACGGGACGCGAGCGCCAGCTCCTGGGCTCGATCGTGAAGAGCGCCGTGGAGAATATCCCTGAAGTGCAGCGCGTCACTCTTCTCGTCGAGGGGAATCCCATCGAGACCATCGGGGGCCACTTCGATACCCTGCAGCCGCTCGAAGCCGAGGATTGGCGCTAGCGTGCGGCTCGGCGTCTTCGACTCCGGCATCGGCGGCCTCACCGTCGTGCGCCATCTGCGCCGGCTCCTTCCGTCGTGGGAGATCGTCTACTTCGGCGATACCGCACGCGTCCCCTACGGCGCCAAGTCGGACGCGACCGTCCGGCGCTTCGCCTCCGAGGCGGTGCGCTTCCTCTCCCAGTTCCACGTGAGCCGCATCGTGGTCGCCTGCAACACCGTCTCGGCCGTCGCGCTGCGGCACCTGGAGCGCGAATTCCAGGGATTGCCCGTGACCGGGGTCATCGTGCCCGGGG
>DATJEJ010000148.1:0-13636 GCA_035496795.1 Candidatus Omnitrophota bacterium | reverse complement strand
GCCCGTCCTCGAGGCACTCGGCCCGCTGGCCGCGCTCGGCGTCGTCCACGATGGCCCACGTTCCGAAGGCCTCACCCGGGCCCACTTCGGCGATCGCTTGACCGCCGGCGGAAAGACGCACACGGCCCTCCACCATCATGTAGAGGGCGTCGGCCGCGTCCTCCTCGCGGTAGATCGTGCCGCCCTTCGACAGCTCGACCTCACGCGCCACCTCGGCCAGCTCGAGCAGGCGGCGCTGCGCCACGTCGTGCAGGATCTCCGCGTTTCTCAGGATCAGGACGCGCTGGGCGGCGGTCAGCATGGCTTGCTCGAGCGCAGGAGTGCGAGCTCGTCGCGAACGATGGGCGCGCCGGGATCGCCCGCGAAGAGGGCCTGGTCGAACGTGCCCAGGGATCGTGAGGCGCGAACGGCACAGGCTCGGAGCCACTCGTCTTCCGATTTCCACGCCCCCTCGATCCAGACGGCGAGCGGGTCGCTTCCCGCCACCGGAGTTGTCGGCGGGACTGGCGCTTCCTCGAAGACCTGGCGCACCGGCCGGAACAGGGCGCGCGGCAGAACGTGCTCGAGAAACTCGAGCGCGGGGGAGACGGTCTCGCGATCGCGGGACTTGAGCCGGTCGAACGCGCCCACAAGGGGGCGCGGATCGTACCAGCACGACAGCGCCTGCAACGCGCGCTCCAGCGCCATCTCCGCCGACTCGCGATAACTGTCCGCCAGCAGCCGCACTTCGGGAGCGGGGTGCGTCTCGAGGGCCGTGGCCGGATCCAGGCACTCGCGATAGTCGCGCAGCTCGCGGAGGAACAGGCGATGCGCCCTGTGCCGCGGGAGCACCGGACGTCCCTTGCGCTCACGAATGCGGGCGAGCCCCATGAGGCCGAGGTGGCGCAGCCGGAGATTCTTGCCCCGCACGAGGGTCATCAAGGCGTCCACCGCGCCATGCGTGCCGATCTGCGCTAGCACCCTCGTGGCGAGCGATTGCGCGCGCGCCCCACGGTCCTCATCGAGCATTCGAAGCAGAGCGGGCACGGCCGGGTCGCCGATCGCCGCCACCGCCGCTCGCGCCGCGTACTGAAGGTCCGGCTCGAACAGAAGAGGGAGAAGGGCGTCCAGAAGCGCAGGCGCCGGTTGCCGGGCCGCGGAATGGAGCGCCGCGTCCCGCACGTCGATATCGGGGAGGGTCAAGAGCGTGCGCAGCCGCGGGACCAGGGCTGAGCCCCTCATGACGCCCAGCGCCCGCGCGGCCAGAACGAGGTCCTCCGGATCGCCGGATTCGATCCGCGTGTCGATCCAGGGGAGGGTCAGCGCGGCCCGCGCCTCGCAGGGATGCTCGTAGAGCGTGTCGACGGCGAATCGCCGCAGCGCGACATCCTCGCCGTCCAGCATTCGCCGCGCGAACGCGAGCCGGTCGGGGCCGCGCCGAAGGAGATAGGAAACGGCCGCGCTCCGGAGTCCCTCATGGGGATCGTCGAGGAACGTGACGATCTTGTTCTCGCGATCCGGGACGTGCATGGCCGCCATCGCCGAGACCGCGGCCGCGCGCACTCCTGGCCACTGGTGCACGAGGCACTGGCGCACGGCCCGCACGAGCGCCGGGTCCCGCGTCTCGCCGCTCAAGTTGAGCGCGAGCACGATGCGGTCTTCGTCCTCTGCGCGCAGCGCCTCCAGCAGCGCGCGACGGGCCGCGGGAAGGCGCAGGACCTCGGAGGGGGTGTCCGGCTCGATCCAGCGCGTGCTCAGCACCTGCCGGAACTCCTTGCCGTATTGCCGGTCCAACCCGTAGAGCACGACCATCCAGGCGCCGCAAAGGACCGCGGTCAGGATCGCAATCGCCGAAACGGGGACGTGGAGCGCGTGGAGCGCGACGATCAGGAGAACGCCGACCGCGGCATCGGACCAGCGCTCGACGAGCGTGTCGATGGCCGGCTTGATACGACGCCGCTCACTGGGGCGGATGGGCGTGTAGTAGATCTCGGCCGTCGACTTGCCGAGGGTGCCCGACAGAACTCCTTGGATCGACCGCAAGGCGACGACCACCCCAAGTCCCGGGCCGAAGGCGATCCATGACTCCATGAGGAGGACCGCCGCCGGCTGGAGCCCGTTGGAGACACCGAGGCCCATCCTCTGGAGCAGCCACCCGGCCATTCCGAATTGAAAGAGCAGCGAGAGCGCGTTCAGGACGACATAGAACTTTCCCAGGAATTGCGTGAGGTCGTGAGGATTGGGGTAGATGCGAACGATGTAGTACTTGAACTGAAAATCGACGAGCGTCCCCACGACCACCGAGAGCGTGAGCGCGGCCACGAAGATCCGAATGTAGGGAGAGCGCGCGATGATCTTCCAGGGCGAGTCCGTCGAAGGCACGACTTCCGGCCCCGGCTTGCGCGAGCGATGCCGCTCGACGGCGCGGGTGAGCGCATGGGCCGCGACCAGGAGCGCCGGGAGTGTCCACATCAGCCCGACGCGCTGGACGAGCGGTAAGGACCACCCGGCGAGGGCGCCGCCGGCGAGTCCCCCGATCAGGCCGCTGCCGGCGAGGAGCGGAAACAAGAGCCGGGCGCGTCGTGAATCCCAGACGTCCAGAGCCAGGCCCCAGAAGTGGGGCAGGAGCATCATGGCCTGGCTGCCCGTCCAGACGTAGAATAGGGCCGTCGTCAGGCGGCGCGCGTGCGGGAACAACAGGGCTGCGGCGACGCTGCACCCGATGGCCAGGTATTGATTGAACCGCGCCGCGCCCATGCGCTGGAACCGGCGGGCGACGCGGCTCTCGACCCAGACGAATCCCACAGAGGCGACGGCGACCGCAAGGTACGCGTAGGGCAGGGCGAGCGCCCCGAACTCCGCCAGGAAGAGCGCGTCCCGAAGCACCTTCGCGATCGTGTACGCGCAGAGCAGCAGCCCGACCAGCGCGGCCATGAGGAGGAATCGCCGGCCCTCCTCGGGCTCGAGGCTCAGCCTTCGCGCGATGCCGCCCCATCCGCCAGCGCGAATCAACGACACAAGCGTTGCCCTCACGGAAAGAAATCGCGGCGCCGGGCACTGGCCCGACGCTCGGTTCTCCACAGTAGCCCATAACGATGAACCCGGCGTGAACTTGAGTCGACCCTCTCGCGGGACGGAATGCGGACCGCGTAGACCTACGGACGCCGCATATGGCGGTTGCATCCCTTCGCGTTGTCAGCTAACATAGCTTACATGAGCGCGAACACACCTCGTCCAGGGATCCGGAGTCACCGGCGAACGCACGAGGCCCGACCATCGCTTTCGGTGGGCTCGAGCGCTTTTTCACGAAGAGGAGATCCGATGAACGTTCCTATGAAGTCCCGCCTCCTGGCCCCGGTTCTGGCCATGAGCATGGCTCTGGTCCTGGTCGCGTCGGCCAGCGCGCAGGATCGCCGGTACGAGAGATCGCAGCCGGGCATCTCCCTGCAGATCAACTTTGGGAGCACGCCGCACTGGTCCCGAGTCCCCGGTACGCAGGTTCGGGCGATTCGGCAGGAAGACCGTACGGACTACGACATCTTCCAGTACGGTCGCAGCTACTACGCCTACAACAGCGGCAACGAACGGTGGTACATGTCCCGCCGCTCGCGCGGCAACTTCAGGCTGATCGATGACCGGGACGTCCCGAGAGAGCTGCGGCGGATTCCGCGCAACCACTGGCGCAACTACCCGGCGTCTTGGGAAGGTCGCGACGACCGGTACAACCGTGGACGGGATGGTCGCGACGACCGGTACAACCGTGACCGTGATGGCCGCGGCGACCCGTACAACCGTGGCTGGGACGGCTCCTCCCGGAACGACCGCGGATATGACAACTCGTCGGCGACGCTGCGGGTGACCTTTGGATCGAGCCCGCGCTGGTACGGTGTCAGCGGCACCCGCGTCGCGACGGTCCCCATGGAAGACCGCCGGAACTACGACGTGTTCCGCTTGGACAACACCTACTACGCGTACGACAGCAACCGTTGGTACCGCTCTTCGCGGGAGAGCGGGGACTTTGTCGTCATCGACGATCAGGACGTCCCGAGTGAGTTGTCGAGGGTGCCGCGCGATCAGTGGCACAGCTATCCCTCGACGTGGCACAACAATCCGAACGGAATGCCTCCCGGCCAGGAGCGAGACCGCAATCGCCGGGGCAATGGCTACTAGGTAACCCGTCTCGGCTCGCATCATGGCTGGTGCGAAGCGGGCGCCGCGTCCAGGCGCTCGCTTCGACCTCCGGCCGGGTGAGGATCGAGGCCGCGATCGGGAGGGTGCGATGTCCAAGGCGAAGCGAAGCCACGAATCCGCGGTGGGCCCGTCCATGGCGCCCGGCGGGCACAAGAAGAAATCCCAAGACCGTACGGAAACGAACCGGAAGAAGCTCGACAGGAAGGTTTACGAGAAGGAGCTGGCGAAGCTGCAGAGCGAGCTCCTGAAGCTCCAGGAATACGTGCGCGTGAAGGGCCTCCGGGTCGCCGTCCTCTTCGAAGGACGCGACGCCGCCGGAAAGGGAAGCGTCATCAAGCGCATCACCCAGAACCTGAATCCGCGAACGTGCCGGATCGTGGCGCTGGGCACGCCCACCGACCGCGAGAAGACCCAGTGGTACTTCCAGCGGTATGCCGCCCAGCTGCCGACGGCGGGGGAGATCGTCCTCTTCGATCGGAGCTGGTACAACCGGGCTGGCGTCGAGCGGGTGATGGGGTTCTGCACCGAGAAGGAGTACCTCGAGTTCCTGCGATCCTGTCCGGTGTTCGAGGACATGCTCATCCGCTCCGACATCGTCCTCATCAAGTACTGGTTCTCGGTCAGCGAGGAAGAGCAGGAGATCCGCTTCCAGAAGCGGATCAGCGATCCGAACAAGCGATGGAAGCTGAGCCCGATGGATCTGGAATCGCGGGCGCGCTGGGTCGACTACTCCCGGGCCAAGGACGCCATGATGGCGGCCTGCGACACCAAGTCGTCGCCCTGGTGGGTGGTGCCGGCGGACAACAAGAGGCGCTGCCGCCTCAACTGCATCGATCATCTGCTGAGTCAGTTCCCCTACAAGGACTATTCGCCGAAGAAGCTCAAGCTGCCTTCGCGCCAGGTGGACCCGACCTATGTGCGTCCTCCGGTATCGCGGCAGAAGTTCGTACCGGAGACATTTTGACCGGGCCGGGGCGGAACATGCGCCCCGCCTTCGCCATCGTGTTCGCGGCCATCGCCCTCCTGACGGGCTGCGCGCACGTGGGGCGCCTGCAGAACGTGGGCGCGACCATCGCCCCCGTCGCTCCCGACAGCACTTCCGAGGCGCGCGGGAGGCACGAACCCCCGGTGGAGCCGCTTCGCCCCATGTTCGGCGACACCCTGATCGGCTTCCTGCCGGGCACGGCCGACTCGTCGCATCGATTTCTGGGAAGGCTGCGCCACGGCTATACCGCCGACACGCTCAACATCATGATCTTCGGGGACAACCGGCCCGGATTCCGGACCTCGCGCCTCCAGCCCCAGTTCACGACGATCCGGCACATGTTCTCGCTCAACCCGCTCAGGATCGCGCGGGGCCTGGTCACCATCCCGATCCTGCTCGTGAAGGGCCTGTACCCCGACCTGGCCCTCATCCGGGATATTCCGGCGGAGATTCGGCACCAGCCCAAGTGGGGGCGCGAGCATCAGGTCCTGGAGGCGATGATCGCCAAGATCGATTCGCTGCAGGCCCACGGAAACACCGTCGCGGCGGTCATCAATACGGGAGACCTGGTGAAGGACGGACGCTACCCGGCGCACTGGGAGCGATTCCTGCGCATCACGCGCCCGCTCTTTTCCCGCGTCCCATACTTTCCCATCGCCGGCAACCACGAGCGAACGGACGCCGTGGACGGGATGGAGAACTGGCGCACCGCCACGGGACTGCCGATCGCCGGCGACCGCATCTACTACTGCTTCGACACCGCCGACGGTTGGGTCCGCTTCATCGCGCTCGACACCAACCCCATCGTGGATCCGGCCCGGCACTGGTCCCGCGAGGTGCAGGTCAAGTACTCCGACGAGGAGTTCACCTGGCTCGTGGACCGGGTCAAGGAGCACACCGGACCCGTGATCGTGATGATGCACCACCCGCCGTTCTCCGCCTCCTATCACCGCATGGAGTGGCAGAACGACCCGGTGCTTCGCGAGCGCCGCGAGCGGATGCTGCGCGCGCTGCACACCGCCGGAATCTCGATCATCGCCAGCGGCCACGACCACGCCTACCAGCGCGCCCTGATCACGTGGCCCGACGCGGTGCTGATCGCGATCGTCACGGGCGGCGCGGGCGCGCCACTGCACCGGATCCCATCGGCCGCGGTGGGAGCGCAGCTCTACGGGGAGTACAAGGTGGCGGGATCGGAGATCCGGCCCCGGGACGTCTTCAGCGCCGAGGTGTTTCACTTCACACACCTTCGGCTCTGGTTCGGAGGCGGCGAGCTCTACGCGTACGCCGTCGAGAAGGACGGGAGCACCAAGCTGATCGACGAGGTGAAGGTCGATCTCAAGCGGTACGGCACTCCGAAGATCGACCAGCACAAGATCCCGGTACCCCCCGCGAAGGGCCCGCGTGAGACGATGGTGACCGCGTCGATGCCAGGAATGAAGCCCATGGCCTCGGGCAGCGATTCCACCTCGTCGAGCCAGCGGCTCCTTGCGGCCCCTGGTCCGGGCGGCGCTTCCAACGCACCGCCGCTCCGATGAGCACAAAGGGCTTGACGTTGTTAGCACTGCCAGCTATCATAGCTGACATGAGCACACCCTATCTCGGCGATGAGATCCGAAGGCTTCGACTGCAGGCCGGGTACACCCTGCGCGGACTGGCCGCGGATCTCGGGATCTCGGCGGCGCACATGTCGGACATCGAGCACAATCGCAGGCGCCCGTCCGAGAAGCTGCTCCGCAAGATCGCCGACAAGCTGCGGAAGACCGGCGCCACCTACGACTCTCTGGAGACGCTCCTCTCGGGGATCGACGCCAAGACTCGGGAGTGGGCCTCGTCGACGCCGGGTGCGCGCACGCTCTTGCGCCGCCTGCAGGAGGCGAACGTGGATCCTCGAGAGATCCATCGCGCGCTCGAGAAGCTCCTCGGACGGAAGTTGAAAGCGAGAGGCACGAAAGCCGGCTGAGGCTGGCCCGCAGTCCCTGGATGACCCGCAGTTTTCCCTCACACGGTTCATGACCTGCCGGGCGGTGTTGCCGTTCCGGCCCCGAGCGCGCCGACCAGGGCGCTCGACGGCCCTGGACCGGGAAGGAATCAGGAATATGTCCCATCGAATGAACGAATTCGCATCGATCGATCCGGCCCACGTCGCCACGCTGCGCGATGCCGGCATCGAGAACACCGACGACATGATGCGCCTGTGGGCCGACACGGCCAAGCGCCCCGCCCTCATGGAGAAGACGGGAATCGACGAGGAGCAGTTCACGCGGTTCGTCGCGATGTCCCGCCTGGCGCGGGTGAAGAATGTGGGGCCCAAGTACGTCGACGTGCTGATGGCCGCGGGCATCGACGGGCCGAAGAGCCTCTTCGAGTTCGAGCCGATGGCGCTCGCGAAGCGCCTGGGCGAGGTCAAGCTGGAGAAGGGGCTGACCGGACCGGTACCGCCGATCACCGAGATCGAGACTTGGTTCAAGCAGCCGGTGCCGGGGACTGTCGCTACGGTCTAGCCGACGAGCATGGAGTGGCGGGGGGCCATCGAATCGACATCGTGCTCTCCAGCGCGCCCCTCGCCCACAATGAAATCGGCCACGGTCTCACGACCGTGGCCGATTCGATGTCCGCGCTCGGTCGAGGAGCGCCGGGCCCTTCAGTTGTCCGCGCGACTTCCAAACGACTGAGGAATCTCGACGACGAACACGCACCCTCGACCGGGCATGTCCCGAACGGTGATCGTGCCGCCATGGCGGGCGATCGCTTGCCGGCTGATGGCCAGCCCCAGCCCCAGCCCCGCTCGATCCGCTCCCCGCTGCTCGAACGGCCGGAACAGGGCCTCGGCTCCGCCCGGCGGCAAGCCCCCGCATTCGTCCTCCACCTCGATCAAGGCCGACCCGGCAGAGGGTCGTGTCCGGAGCCAGACTCGGCTGGAGGAACGGGTGAACTTGAACGCGTTGTGAAGGAGATTCCCGATCGCGGAGAGCAACAGCTGCCGGTCCGCATCGACGGCGAGCGTGGGATCCTGGTGCTCGACGAAGAACTGGATCCCGCGCCCCGCCGCGTCGACGGACGCGCTGGCCTGGAACCCCGCACTCAACTCCGCCATCTCGATCCGCTCCATGCGATAGATGCCCGCGGAGAGGCGCACTTCCGAAACGGATTGATCGATCAGATGGCTCAGCGCGTCGAGACTCCGCTCGAGGACGCCGATGGTGCTGCCCGTCAGGCCGACCTTGCCGCTCTTCACGACCTGGAAGGCGAGGAGGGCGGTGTGGAGGTGACCGCGCAGCTCGTGAATGAGGAACCCCTGCCGCCGGGCCTCCACTCCGGACACGTCCACGTCATGCTGGCGCGAGTACTCCGCCACCGCGCTTGCGATCGCATTGTCCAGGCACCGGTTCAACGTGTGGAAGTCCTCGGTGGCGATGGGAAGGTGCAGCTCCAGCGCGAGCTCGGTGATCGCCTGGCAGAGGTCGCCGTAATCGTGCACCACGTTGGCAATCGGCAGGCCCTCCTTCAGCAGCTCGCCGCCATGGATCGTGGCGCTCAATCGCATCTCCAGGCCGTCCACCGCGAACTTCGAGGCTTCCTCTTCCAGGATCAGCCCCAGCTGCGTCAGGAACATGGGGATTCCGTTCACGAGCTCGTGCGGACTCGCGGGCGGTTCGGTCCTCAGCTTGACCTTGGCCCGCGTGCGCTCGATGAGCTCGGCCCGGTATCGAAGGATGAAGTCGTGCAGGACCAGCGCCTCGGAGGGCGTGCCCGGCTTCGATACGGATGCGAGATCGGATTCGTACGACATACCTGCCTCCGCACGTCCACCATGCTTGTGTCTCGGGGACAGCTCTCTCGGTGATTCCATTGTTCGGTCTGGGAGTCCCGACAAGAGTTTGTGCTCGTACGCCGCAACTAGCAATCGTTATCGGGGATATCTTGTGTGTATGCGTAGAGTTACGTGGTATTGCGAGGAGACGCTTCGAGGCGGTGCCAGGCCCTCATTCGAGCCCCATCTTATGGAGCATCTGGCCCCACCTCGGATCGCCGTGAAGCGAACGGAGGCGCGGGCTCGATTTCATTTCGGAGAGTCCGCCGTCGCGCTGCGCGTACGCCCGCTCAAGCCACTCGAACGCTTCGTTGCCTTCGCCGCGCGCCGCATACACCTCCGCGATCTGATAGGGAGCTTCGTCGGCGCATTTCGCGATCAGCTCCTGAAGCGCGGCATCCGACGCCGCGCGATGGTTCATGCCGTGGTTGAGGATCGCCAAGGCCCAGAGGCGGAGCGCTTCCTCCGGCTCTCGCTGCGCCTCGGCCATCGCCTCGTCATCCCGGCCCTGGGCCATCAAGATCAGCGACAGATAGGCGCGGGTCGCCGTCATCTGCGGCGCGAGCTCCAGCGCCTTTCGGTAGGCCGCCTCCGCCTCCGCCAGGCGGCCCGAGGGGTGGAGACCCAGGTTGTGATAGGAAGCCGCGCTCAGGGGATCCTGCTCCACCGCCTGGCGACAGAGCCGGATGGCTTCCTCCACGTGCCCCAGGTTGCCCGCCAGCACGGCGGCGATGCGCAGCACCGAGGCATTCCCTCGTGCCAGCTCCAGCGCCCGCCGCATCGACGTCTCCGCTCCCCGCCAGTCCCAGTCGTAGTACATGCGAATCCCGGCCATTTGCGCATGCCCTTCCGCCAGGTCCGGCTCCAGCGACAGCGCCCGCTCCACGGCCTCGCGCGCCCGGGCCCATCCTTCCGCCTGCGGGATCCAGCCAAAGCCGGCCCCTTTCGAGTTCGCCCGGCTCAGCTCCACCCAACCCAGGGCGAATGCCGGATCCAGGGCCAGCGCCTCCTCGAAATAGGCGACCGCCTTGGCGGTGTCCTCGCGCGTCAGCCGGTCGATGAGATGCCGGGCGAGGAGGTAGAGCCGGTGCGCCTCGGGATCGGTGCCTCGCCCCCTCGCCGCTCGTGCCACGTCCGCCTTCGCCGCCCCGCTCGCGTCCGAATCCGCTTCCTCTCCCAGGAGCGCCGTCCTCAGCTCCTTCACCACCGATCGCGCGATGTCGTCCTGCACCGCGAAGATGTCCTCCAGCATCCGGTCGTACGTGTCCGACCACAGATGTGAGCTGTCGGAGACCTTGACCAGCTGCACCGACACCCGAATGCGGTTTCCCGCCTTGCGCACGCTTCCCTCGAGGACGGTCGCGACGTTCAGCTTCTGGCCGATCGTCGCGATGTCGTCGCTCTTGCCCTTGAACTGGAACGAGGAGGTGCGCGCCACCACTCGAAGCCCGCGGATCTTGGCGAGGACGTTGAGCAGCTCGTCGGCCAGGCCATCGGAGAAATACTCGTCGTCGGCGCTGGCGCTCCGGTTCACGAACGGGAGCACGGCGATCGACGCGACCTTGTCGGGGGCCGGCTTCTCGGGCTCCCCACGCTCCAGAACCCGGCGCATCGCCCGCAGCTCGTTCGACACGTCGAGCGCGGTCTGGTAGCGCTCTCGCGGATTCTTCTGCAGGCATCGGCTCACGATCCGCTCGAGATCGCCCGGAAGGTCGGTCCGGACTCGGGCGATCGACTCCGGCGTATCGCGGAGGATGGAAGAGCTCACGTCGGCGGAGCTCTCTCCCGTGAACGGCCGGCGGCCCGTGGCCAGCTCGTAGAGGATGATTCCCAGCGCGAAGAGATCGCTCCGCGCATCCGTCGCCTCGCCGCGGATCTGCTCGGGCGCCATGTAGGGCACCGTGCCGACCACCTGCCCCGCGCCGGAGATGGGGGCGTCGGCCGTGGCTCCGGCCGTCATGCTCGGAGCGCCGGGATCGCTCGGGTCGCTCGGATGGGGCGCCTCCTCGCCCATCATCTTGGCGAGGCCGAAGTCCAGGACCTTCATCCGCCCCTCGCGTGTCACCATCACGTTTCCCGGCTTCAGGTCCCGATGGATCACGCCGCGCTCGTGCGCGGCGACGAGGGCGTCCGTCAGGGGAATGGAGAGTTCGAGAATGCGGGCAAGGGGAAGCCCGCCGGGAGTCAGGAGATTGGAGAGGGTCTGCCCCTCGACCAGCTCCATCGTGAGGAAGCGGACCGCGGCCTCATCCTCGACCGAGAAGAGCGTGACGATGTTCGGGTGGTTGAGTCCGGCGACCGTGCGGGCCTCGCGCTCGAACCGTGCGAGCCGCTCGGGCGAGGAGGCCACCGCTTCCGGCAGCACCTTGATCGCCACCTCGCGGCCGAGGCGCGTGTCCTTGGCCCGATAGACCTCGCCCATCCCTCCGGCCCCGAGGCGGCCGAGGATCTCATAGGTGCCCAGGCGTGTTTTGGCGTCCAGCGGCATGGAGCCCGAAGTCTAGCCCCAGCCGGCTCGGGCGGCGATCACGAATCCTTCCCGAGCATTGCTGGGTAGATATCGGTGAATCCCCTACGTTAGCCTCGGCTCCAAACGCGACGCCCAAGGAAGCCGTCAAGAGGAGTGAAGGGGGCTACGATGAACGTGATCGACTGGCTGCTGGATTCCGATCCCTCGATCCGATGGCAGGTGATGCGGGATCTGACGCACGCGCCGGCGGATGGGGTGGCCGCCGAGCGGTCGCGTATCGCCAGGGAAGGATGGGGCGCGCGGCTGCTGGCCCTCCAGGACGCCGACGGGCGATGGGGCGGCGCGGCATGGAACCGCGGGTGGGATTCCACCATGCACGTCCTGACGCTCTTGCGCGAGATGGGTCTCGATCCCGAGAGCGCCGAAGCCAGGCGCGCGGTGGGTCTCGTGAGGGATCGCGTGACGTGGGCGGGCTCTGGCCCGCCCGAATGCCACGCGAATCCCTTCTTCGCCGGCGAGGTGGAACCGTGCATCAACGGGCAGGTGGCGGCGAGCGGAGCCTACTTCCTCCAGGACGTGCGCGGCCTCGTCGAGCGGCTGCTCGGGGAGCAGCTGCCCGACGGCGGCTGGAACTGCGAAGCTGAAAACGGCTCCACGCGGTCGTCCTTCAACACCACCCTCTGCGTACTCGAGGCTCTACTCGAGCAAGAGCGGGCGATCGGGAGCCGTCCGCGCGTGACGGAGGCGCGTCTCCGCGGTCAGGAATACCTTCTCGAGCGCCGCCTGTTTCGACGGCGGTCGACGGGCGAGGTCATCGAGCGGGATCGGAAGGGCGGCGCCGACTGGGCGCGCTTCGCCTTTCCGACCTGGTGGCATTACGACGTGCTCCGGGGACTCGACTACCTGCGCCAGGCCGGCGTCATGCCCGACGAACGCGTGGGCGAGGCGATCGAGCTCGTCGCGTCGAAGCGCGACGCCGACGGGCGGTGGGCGCTGGATACGAGGTATCCTGGCGTCATGCCGGTGGAGATCGACGACGGGGAGGGCAGGCCGAGCCGGTGGAACACGCTGCGCGCCCTGCGCGTGCTGCAGTGGGCCGGCCATGGATAACCTCACGAAGGCGATCCGTGTCGAGGACCTGCGCGGGATGGCGCGAAAGCGCGTCCCTCGTTTCGTCTTCGATTTCCTGGACGGAGGCGCCGAGGACGAGCTGACGCTCGACGCCAATCGCCGCTCCTTCGAGCGGCTTCGGTTTCGGCCCCGCACGCTCGTGGGCGTCTCGGGACGGAGCGTGGCGGCACCGATCCTCGGGACTTCGTCGGCTCTGCCCGTGGTCGCGGCTCCCGTGGGACTTCTCGGCATGGTCCGGCATCACGGCGATCTCGAGCTGGCCCGCGCCGCGGCGGGCGCCGGCATCCCATACGCCCTCTCCACGAGCTCCATGGATTCGCTGGAGGAGATCGCGCGCGCGGCGCCGGGGCGGCTCTGGTTCCAGTGCTACGTCTTTCAGGAGCGGGCCGTGAGCGAGGGGTTGATCCGGCGCGCGGCGGAAGCGGGCTTCGAGGCGCTCATCATCACGAGCGACTTCCCGGTCTCGGGGAAGCGGGAGCGGGATCTCCGGTCCGGCCTCCGACCCGACGCCCGGCTCACGCTGGGGACGAAGCTCGACATCCTGATGCACCCGCGGTGGCTCATGACCGTCGCGGCCCGCCGGCCACGCTTCGCCGTCGTCGAGCGCGGCCTCGGAGCGGGCCGTAACGCGGCCTCGTTCCTGCCGTCCAAGATGTTCGATCCTTCGCTCTGCTGGGACGACCTCCGGCGCTTCCGGGATCTCTGGAAGGGGAAGCTCCTTCTGAAGGGGGTCCTCCGGGCGGATGACGCGGCGCTGGCCGTGGAGTGCGGAGTCGACGGGGTCGTTCTGTCGAACCACGGGGGCCGTCAGCTGGACAGCGCCGTCAGCGGGATGGACGCCCTGCCCGAAGTGGTTCGCGAGATCGGCGGGCGCGCCTCGATCCTGGTGGATGGGGGCGTCCGTCGCGGCGGGGATATCGCGAAGGCTCTGGCCCTGGGTGCCGAGGGAGTCCTCCTGGGCCGCGCGCTCGCCTATGGGCTGGCCGCCGGCGGCACGGCCGGAGCGGCGAGGGCGCTGCAGATCCTGGGCGACGAATTCGACCGGACGCTGGCCCTCCTGGGCTGC
>DATJEJ010000147.1:0-3073 GCA_035496795.1 Candidatus Omnitrophota bacterium | reverse complement strand
TCGAGGGTCTCGACCATGTAGGCGAGCATCTTCCGCATCTCCGCCGGCGTGTCGGCGCGGCGGATGGGCTCGTCCCATCGGACCACCGGCTCCTTCTTCCAGTGCGTCCGCATGTAGTTCGCGTAGCCGTACCCGGCCCGGACCACGTGCCGCATGATGGTCTGGATCGAGCGGCAGTCCTCGTCCTGGGTCTGGGTGTCGCGGACCCGGTCGAACTCCTCGTCCGAGATGCCCTCCAGAATGCGGATCAGCTCCCCCGAGGCGCGCTCGTATTCGTCCATCATCGCGCCCACGGGGCCCTTCCTGTAGGTCTTGGCCACGGGTCCTCCGCAAGGTGGTGTGTGGGCGGCGATTCTGGCCCAGGAACCGGCCGGAAGCAAACGGCTGGTTCCAGCCACGAGCCGCCCCGGCGGTGAAGATTTCCCGGCCGCGCGCCGATATCAGAAGAGCGCGCCGGGAGCCGGGGCTCCCGCGGCGCCCTCGCCGCAACGTCACCCAGCATCGGAGCGAACCGTGGGAAAGAAGCACCGCTCGTTCAGGATATCGCTGCCCCCCGTCGTGGGGCGGGTCGCGAAATCGGTCCTCAAGAGCAAGCTCCTGATGGTGCTCGTGGGGCTCTTCGTGCTGGGGTTCATCGCGGGCAAGCAGTCGGAGCCCGATCCCACGGGGGCGCCGTTCCAGGAGCTGTTCGAGAACCTGAGCGTCGTCTCCTACCGCGACTCTCCCTCGGACTCGGCGTCGCACTTCATGGTCGAGCTGTCCGCACGGGGGAAGATCTTCCGCGAGTACGACGTGGACGAGCAGCGGTTCGTGGAGCCGGCCCGCGGCCGCGACTACGGGCGCATGATCGGCGCCACGCGCTATGAGCCGCTCGTCGTGCGCGGCCACGTGGACCGGGGTTTCTGGCTGGAGCTGTCCAACAGCAAGAGCCCCGAGATCCTGCCGGACCAGTTCCAGGAGATGTACCAGACCACGCTGGACTACGTGAAGCCGGTGTCGGTCATCGCCTCGATCGCGGGGACCCTCTCCGGCTACTCCGTCGGATACCGCGCGGGCACGTGGGGCACCTCGCTCGCCAACCCGGCCGTGCAGAAGCGGGTGCTCGCGACGTCCGGCGTGGGCCGGATGATCACGCGCGAGGCCTGGCGGCGCGTGCTCCTGGAGCCGGTGGTGATGGGGCACGAGAGCGATCCCGAGCGGTTCGCCGCGGCGCGCGAGACCCAGCGGATCTACACGAACTTCTTCCGGCTGGCGCTGGCCGACAGCAACGACTTCATCCATGACGAGGCCCGGCGCCTCGACGCCGCGGGCTACACGCGCGAGGCGATCGCGATGCTGGAGTTCACCTACTCCGCGCTGCGGGCGGCCGACGACACCGTGCACCTGGAGAGCGCCGATTTCCGCGCCGTCGAGGAATGGGCGAGCCTGATCGCGCATCGCGGCCACTGGGCGCCCACGTCGATCCCCGCCTCCGGCGAGGCGCGCGTGCGCTACCTGGGGACCCTGGCCTACTACGGCCTGACGCCGGTCGCCGACGACGCGCAGCGCGTCTGGGTGGGGCCGCGCGTCCTGGTGAAGGATGGCGAGGAGGAGGGGTTCGTCGCGGATGAGATCCCCTCGATCCGCGCCGCCTGCCCGTTGACGTGGCAGGACTGGCTGAAGCACGACACGACCGGGCTCAGCAGCAACGAGTGGACGGCGCAGTGGATGAAGGAGTCGAAGCAGCTCGCGCAGATGGTGAGTTTCGGAAAGCAGGTGGTGCGGCAGATTCAGCCGGCGCGGTAAGCGCACCCCTTGACAACTGCACAAACGTTCACTATCGTCCTTTTCAGCCATGAGGACGAAGCCCAACCCCAGCGGGGCCCGGGGAAAGCGGCCCCCCACGCGCACGCCCTCTCCCGAGGCGATCCTCGCCTACATCGAGGAGTCGCTTCGCGATACGGGACGCCCGCCCACGATTCGTGAAATCGGAGCCGTCTTCGGGATCGCCTCCACCAACGGAGTCCGCTACCACCTGGACAAGTTGGAGCGGGACGGGAGGATCCGGCGGGATCGATTCACTTCTCGAGGCATCGAAGTACAGTTGGCCGGCGGGCGCGGCGCGACGCCTATGGACACCTTGCCCTCCATGTCGCCCGCGTTTCGCCGAGCCAACGCTACAGGCGCCCGTGCCCGGGAGCTCCTCGAAATCCCCCTCCTGGGTCACGTGGCCGCCGGCGCGCCGCTTCTTGCCGAAGAACACATCGAGGACACCCTGACCCTCGACCCGGCCATGGTGCGGCCGGGCGGCAAGCACTTCGCCCTGCGCGTGCGGGGCGACAGCATGAAGAACGCGGGGATCCTGGACGGCGACGTCGTCATCGTCCGCCACGATACCCCCGTGAAGAGCGGCGAGATCGCGGTGGTCCTGATCGGCGACGAGGCCACCGTGAAGCGCTTCTTCCCGCGACGCGACAAGCTCCTCCTGTTCCCCGAAAACGAAGACTACGAACCGATCGAAGTGCGTCCGGCCGATCCCGACGTCCGGGTGGCGGGCAAGGTGGTGGGTGTATTTCGGAGGCTCGGCTGATGCTCCATGCGCGATCGTTTCCATCCGAGAGAGACGGCTACTTCATGATCGAGTCCATCCACGACCCCATCGAGGTCATCACCATGTTCTCCGGCGGAACGATGAAGCCGATCCGCTTCCGCTGGAAGAGCAAGACCGTGCGCATCGCCAAGGTGACGGGGGACTGGGTCCGGCACGAGGGGGAGAACAAGATCCACTACTTCGCGCTTCTCGCCGACAACGCGGACTACTACGAGATCCGCTACGACGCGCGCGAGATGACCTGGCAGCTCACGCGGGTGTGGATGGAGGGGTAGCCCCGCTCCAGGTCCACGACCGAAGCAAACGCTTCCGCCGGCGCTCGGGCCAGCGCCCGAAGTCCTCGAGCGGCACGAATCCCAGGGCACTGTCGCAGTCCTGGCGCCGGAGGAAGCGGACCCACCCCGACAGCGGCTCCCGAACCAGAACGACACGGCCGGCGAAGATCTCCTCCATCGCCCCGATCACGGCATAGAGGATGGCGCC
>DATJEJ010000146.1:0-14541 GCA_035496795.1 Candidatus Omnitrophota bacterium | reverse complement strand
CCCCGCCCCAGTGCGCGTCCAGGTCCAGGATCAGCACCGATACCGCGCCCGAATCCAGCGCCGAGCCCGCCGCGAGCGCCAGCCCGTTGAACGTGCAGAAGCCAACCCCGAGGTCCCGCCGCGCGTGGTGCAGCCCGCTCGAGAGTGAGCCGGACACCCCCTGAGCCAGCGCCTCGCGCGCGGCGGCAACCGCTCCGCCGTTGGAAGCGAGCACCATCGGCCAGAGCGCCGCATCCCACCGGAAGCCCTGGGACTCGGCCAGCCAGCGCGGGAGCCCGCGCCGGATGGCCTGCACGTAGCCGGCGTCGTGGATCTTCAGGAGGTCCGTCTCCCCGAGCGGCTCCGGCGGAATGAGCTGCACGCCCGCGATCGGGGACCGGACGAGGGACTCGGCGATCCATCGCGCCTTGCGCGTGGTCTCGAAACTGACCTGAGAGCCCGCGTAGGCGGGGCTGTAGAAGACGTTCATGCAGGGGGATCCTCTCCGCTCGAATGTAGCCCGCTCCTGCCTGATCTACAAAGGCCGCCCTCGAATGGGATGGGAAACTCGCCGGCGGCGGCGGAAGCGCTTTCGGCGTAAGAGACCCGGCTGTGGGTGGAGCCCGAACAGCAAGGGGAACGATCGTTGCTCGTAGTGAGGGGTCTGGTTTCGGCCTGGGGGCACCACGGACTGGAGGACACCACGATGGAACGCACCATGAACCCGAGAGATCGCGCGACGCGGTCGCGCCTGGAATACGAGGATTACGAAGACATCGGCAGGGAGAACAGGGGCGCCCAAGGGCTGGCGAACGCGCTCGCCTGGTTCAGCCTCGGCCTGGGCGCCCTGGAGACGGCGGCGCCCGGCGCGGTCGCGCGATTCCTGGGCATTCCCCGCCGGGACCGTGTGATCCGGGCGATGGGCATGCGCGAGATCACGGCCGGAATCGGCATCCTCACGAAGGGCCAGCCGGTGCGGTGGATGTGGGCGCGCGTCGTCGGCGACGTCATCGACCTGGCGATGCTCGGCGCGGCGGTGCCGGCCTCGGAGCGGCGCGACAGGGTCGCGTGGTCGGCGGGCCTGGTGGCCGGAATCCTGGCCGTCGACTTCGTGTGCGCCAGGCGGCTCGCTTCGTAGGAGCGGTACGACCCGGAGGGCGAGGGGGTGGCGCTACTCCCGTTCGGCCTCGGCGAGGATCTCCTCCAGCGTCAGGCTCTCGCCCGCTTTCATCGCGGCCTCCACTTCGGCCTCCGGAGCGCTGCCCCGGATGAGATCGCGGAAGCTGTCGATGGCCATCGCGATCTCCCGTTCGTGCGGGTCGTGCGCCCGAACGTGGCCGATCCAGCCAAGCCCTCGTGCCCGATCTCCGTTTCGCAATTCCAAGAGCCCGTAGAAGAGCGCCACGGGATGCAGGGGAATCTCGAGCGCGCGCAGGGTCGACGCGAACTCGCGCAGGAACGCTCGTGCTTCGGCATCCCGCCCGCGCCTCAGGGCAACCTCGATGAGCACGGATTGCCCCGACCCGACGATCCCGGCGGTTCCAATCTCGCGCGCAATGCGGATCGATTCCTTGGCCGTCCGCTCGGCGGTGTCGAGCTCACCCGAGGTCGCGTCCAGGCCGGCCAGATTGCTGAGGACCATGGAGTGGCCGCTCCGATCGCCGATCGAGCGGTTGATCTCCAGCGCCTCCGTGAAGGCACGCCGGGCGTCCTCGGGACGTCCGCTGAGATTGAACGCAATTCCCAGGGAGTTCAGCCCGGCGGCCACGGCGTTCGGATCACCCGCCTTGCGGGCCAGATCCACGCTCTCCTGCTGGTACTCGATCGCCCGTTCCGGATCGGTCTGGACCAACATGTTTCCCATCTGGCGTAGATTGAAGATCAGCGACTCCCGATCCTCCGCCGCCCGCGAGGCCTCGAGCGCCTCGCCGATGCGCTGGAGCGCGGTAGGGACATCCCCCTGCCACATCGCGATCCGTCCCAGCTGCCCCAGCGCCCGGGCCTGCATGCGCGCGTTCTTCATGCTCCGAGCGTCGGCAAGCGCGGACTGGAAGATCTCCGAGGCCGCCGGGTAGTGCGCCCGATAGCTCTCCACCTCGCCGCGCAGCATGTCGACCTCGAGCCGCTGGTCGACGTGCTCCGGGCCGGAGAGGAGCCCTCGCGCCCGATCCAGAAGGGTCATCGCTTCCTCGAACGTCGCGAGCAACAGACCGCGCTCCCCCGCCTTCATCAGCTGGGCGGCCGCGAGGGAGGGCTCATCCGCGCGGGCATAGTGCTCGGCCACGAGCAGCGTGTGCTCCCCGGCGCGCTCGCCGCCGATCTCGATCAGCCAGTCGCCGACCAGCTTGTGCAGCGCCCGCCGCTGCCGGGGAATGATCGTCTCGTAGGTGACGTCGCGGAAGATGGCGTGCCGGAACACGTACTCGACGGTGCCGGCGAATCCGGACTCCTCGCGGCGCAGGATCATCTCGCGGCCGCGCAGGTCTTCCAGCATCTCCTGCACCTCGGCCGGCTTCTGCCCCGCCGTCTCGCGGCTGAGGTGGAGGGCGGCCGCGTCCCAGAACACGCGGCCGACCACCGAAGCGCGCTGCAGGAGCTGGTGGAGCGGAGCGGGGAGCGTGTCGAGCCGCGCCTGGAGGACGCCGGTCAACGTGGCGGGAATGCGCACCGAGGAGAGCCGCGTCGTGTCGACCGACCAGCTCTCCTCCCCCTTGAGAATCACCCGGTCGTCGATCAGCGCCTTGATCAGCTCCTCGATGTAGAACGGATTGCCGTCCGCGCGATCGACCACCAGATCACGAAGTGCCGTAGGCACTTCCGGGACATTCTTGAGAAGCTCTCGAACCAGGCGCCGGCTGGAGAGCTGCGAGAGCGGCTCCAGCTGGATCCGCTCGTGGAACCGCTGTCCCTCGCCCCACTGCGGGCGGCGCTCGTAGAGACTGGGACGCGCCATGCAGAGCACGAAGAGCGGGAGATCGGTGTTGTCGCGAACGAGATTGTTCACGAGATCCAGGGAACGGTCGTCCGCCCAGTGGATGTCCTCGATGTGGATCATCACCGGGTGCACCTTGGAGGCCGTGGTGAAGAGCTCGCCCAGGTAGCCCTGGGCCTCCCTGCGGAACGCGTCCCCCTCCTTCAGCGCCAACTCGACGTCGGGCATGGCCGAGAAGTCGAACCCGACGAGTTGCCCGACGAAATGGGCCTTCCGCTCGGAGCCCTGCCCCAGGAACTCCTCGATCCCCTTCACGAACTTCTCGTGCACCACCGAGAGGGGATCGGAGTCCAGGATGCGGAAGCGGAAGGAAAAGAGGTCCCGCGCGAGCGAGTAGGGCTGAAGCATGGAGGGCTGCGTGGCGCGCGCCTGGAAGAACCAGACCGTCGTCTCCTGCAGGTCGATCCAGCTGCTGAATTCGAAGAGGAGCCGCGACTTTCCGACGCCCGCCTCGCCCACCACCGTGACGACCTGCGTCTCGCCGTCCTCGAGCGTCAAGGAGAGCGCCTCCTGCAGCAGGCGCAGCTCGATCTCGCGCCCGATCATCTTCGTCTCGACGCCCTCGATGCCGCGCGCCCGCAGGAGAAACGCGCGCGGCTTCACCTGGGTGACGAGGTAGACCTCGATCGGCTCCTTGCGCCCGCGGATGCGAAGCGGCTCCCGCTGGGTGAACGTGAAGACGCCGCGCACCAGCGTGAAGGTCTCGTGCGCGACGAGGATTCCGCCGGGAGGCGCCGCGTCCTTGAGGCGGCCCGCCAGGGTGATCGGCGCGCCGCTGGCCGTGTAGCTCCCACTGTCCGACTCGCGCTCCAGGAGAACGGGCCCGGTCGTGATGCCGGCCAGAAAGGGCAGCGGGTTCTCCTCGGTGGGCTCCCACGCGGCCCCCAGCACCTTGCGCGATTCGGCGAGCACGCGATCCCGCATCGCCAGCGCGGCGCGGATGGCGTTCTCCGAGTCGTCCTCGCGGGACCGGTCCCGGCCCCAGAGGACGAGCGCGCCGTCTTCGTTGCGGCTGTGGATCGTGCCGCCGAATCCCTTCGCGGTCTCGCTCAGCGCCGACCAGAGGGCGTCCATCGTCGAGCGGACGCGCTCGGCATCCGCGCCCTTCTCGTAGAGGATCTCCGCCAGCTCCTTCACGTCGATCGAGACCGCGGTCATCTGCCGCTGCTGGTCGGACGGGGTCGCCGCGCTCGGCGTGTCCGACTTCGCCGTCCCCTGCCGCGCCTTGAGCTGGTCCACGGAGATCGTCTGCGTCATGGAGCGGATCTCCGAGGGGGCGTCGCTGGGCTTGATCTTGAGGGCGCGCGTCAGGGCCTCGACCAGCTCCGTCGCGGTGGCGTAGCGCTCGGCCGGCGCCTTGGCCAGGGCGCGCGCGAGCACGGGATCCACCGCCTTGGGCAGGTCGCGGACCCGCTCGCTCGCCTTGGGAATCGGACTGTTGATGTGCGCCAGGATCACCTCGAACCCGTTCTCGTGATCGTACGGAGGCGAGCCGGTCAGGATCTCGAAGGCGATGACGCCGAGCGAATAGATGTCGGCGGCCTTGTCCACGACGCCGTCGGCGCGAGCCTGTTCCGGCGACATGTAGCCGGGCGTGCCGATCATGAGTCCGGTGCCCGTGAGGTCCTTGTCGCCGCCGGTCGCGCGCGCGATGCCGAAGTCGGTCAGGAAGGCGTTCCCCTCCCGATCGATCATCACGTTGGAGGGCTTGAGGTCCCGGTGGACCACGCCCTGCCGGTGCGCGTAGTCGAGCGCGCCCGCCAGCTGGCGCAGCACGTAGAGGAATTCCTCGCGCGGCACGGCCCCCTTCTGATGCACCTGCTTGAGCGTGCCCCCCTCCAGGTAGCGCATCACGATGTAGGGGGGGTCGTGCTCGCCGTCGAAGTCGTAGACCGGAAGGAGGTGCGGGTGCTCGAGCCGCGCGATGAGCCGGGCCTCGCGCTGGAAGCGCTCCCGGAGCGCCTTGTCGTGGAGGATGCTGGACCGGATCACCTTGATCGCCACGTGCCGGTCCATGCTCGGCTGGTAGGCCCGGTAGACCGTGGCCATCCCGCCCGAGCCGATCTCCTCGGTAATTTCGTACGCGCGCAGCTTCTTGCCGATCATCGCGGCAGGTCCCTCAAACGGCGTCGATTGCATGGATCTGGGGATGCAGCCCTGGAGGATACCGCAAAGGAGGGGGGTCCGGACAGAACGCGAGATCGCCGTCCGTTCGGCAGCGGCGGCATGGTACAACGACAGGAAATGTCACCGAATCGAAACGGTCCGGTCGCGGCCACGCCGCGCAGGCGGGTCAGGATGCCTGGATGCTGAGACGATTGATCCTGACGTGCGCCATCGTCTTCTCGCTGGCTGTCGCTCCCGCGCGCGGTCCATGCGCCCCGACCGGGAATCTTCCGGTCCGCCCGATTCCTCAGATCTCGCGGGTGCTCCTGATCAGCGTCGACGGCCTCCGCCCCGACCTGGCGCTTCGGGCCGACGCTCCCGCGATCCGCGCGCTGATGAAGCGCGGAAGCTTCTCCCTGTGGGCCCAGACCACGGCGCTCGCGGTGACCCTGCCCTCGCACGTCTCCATGCTGACCGGCGTGCCGCCCTCCCAGCACGGCGTCGACTGGAACAGCGCCCTTCCCGAGAAGCGCGGGGTCTACTCCGCGTGGCCGACCCTGTTCGAGATCGCGCGGCGCGCGGGCTACACGACCGCGATGGCCGCGGGGAAACCGAAGTTCACGACCCTGGCCAAGCCGGGAACGCTGGACTGGAGCTTCGTGCCCGATTCGTCGATCACGCCGGACCTGGAGGTCACCGACCGCGCGGTCGGTTGGATCGAGCGCTCCGCGCCCCAGGTGCTCTTCGTGCACCTGCCCGAGGTGGATTCCGCGGGGCACGGCTACGGCTGGGGGTCGCCAGAGCAGCTCGCCGCCATCGCGGGAGCGGACCGGTGCATCGGCCGCCTGCTGGATGCCCTGGAGAAGCGCGGCGTGAGGGACTCCACGCTCGTTCTGGTCACGGCGGATCACGGCGGCGCGGGCAGGAATCACGGTCCCGACGATCCGCGAAGCCGGATGATTCCCTGGATCGCGGCGGGGCCGGGCGTGCGCGCGGACTACGACCTCACGGGTGAGGAGAAGCTGTCGGTCCGCACCGAGGACACCTTCGCGACGCTCGCCTACGTCCTCGGCATCGCCTCGCCGCGCCCCGTCGTCGGTCGCGCGGTGCTCTCGATCTTCACCGCGGCTCCGGAGCGCGAAACCCAGCACTGAGGCTCCCGAACAGCTCCCGAACGCGTGCCACCGTTGCGGACTGCTCATCCTCTGATTTCGCATTTGCTTACGGGGTCGGACTTTCTCCGCGCACGAAGCACGCGAGCGCGTATGATCGTCGGCACCCTCGTCGCGCCCACTTAGCCACAGGAGAGGAATCATGGTGCCCGCCCGCATCCACGCCCCCTTCCGTCGTTGCGCCCTTTCGCTCCTCGGCCTGTTCCTCTTCGCGGCCATGCCCGCGATCGCGGCCGCGAAGGCGACGCCGCCCCCGCGCGTGAAGCTGAACATCGTGAAGTACACGCTCCCCAACGGCCTCGACGTGATCCTCTGCGAGAACCACCGCCTCCCGACGGTCGGCGTGAACGTCTGGTATCACGTCGGTCCCGCGAACGAGGAGCCGGGACGCACGGGGTTCGCGCACCTGTTCGAGCACATGATGTTCAAGGGCTCGCGCCACGTCCCCGACGGAAAGCACTGGACCTACCTGCAGACCGCGGGCGCGACGCTGGTGAACGGCACGACCGAATTCGACCGCACGAACTATCTCGAGGATCTGCCGTCGAACCAGCTGGAGGTGGCGCTCTGGCTGGAGAGCGACCGGATGGGCTATCTGATCGACGGGGTGGACGCGATCAAGCTGGCGAACCAGCAGGACGTGGTGCGGAACGAGCGGCGGCAGAGCACGGAGAACGTGGAGTACGGGATCGTGGAGGAGGAGCTGTTCCACCAGCTCTACCCCAAGGAGCACCCCTACTACGCGGACGTGATCGGGTCGCACCAGGACATCCAGGCCGCGAAGCTGGACGACGTGCGCGACTTCTTCAAGCGCTACTACGTCCCCAACAACGCGAGCATCGCCATCGTGGGCGACATCGACGTCGCGAAGACGAAGGCGCTGGTCGCGAAATATTTCAATTCCATCCCGCGCGGCGCCGACGTGCCGCCGATCCGGGCCGTGACCCCGCCGATCACCGCGGAGCGGCGCGCCACCGTGACCGACAACGTCTCCCTGCCGCGCGTGTACATGGGGTGGATCACGCCCAAGGCGTTCGCGGCCGACGAGGCGAACGGCGCGATCGCCTCCGACATCCTCTCGGGAAACGTGAGCCCCTACGGCGACGGGAACGGGAAGGCGAGCCGGCTGTACCAGAAGCTCGTCTACGAGATGCGGGTCGCGCAGGACGTGAAGACGGTGCACTACCCGCTCCAGCTGGGGTCGCTCTTCGAGGTGATCGCGACCGCCAAGCCGGGCCACACGCCGCAGGAAGTGGAGCAGGCGATCGACGCGGAGATGGCGAAGCTGGCCGCCGAGGGGCCGACCCCGGCGGAGGTGGACGCCTCGCGGCAGGCGATCTACCTGGACGAGGTCTCCAGCCTGGAGCGCGTCGGGTTCTTCAACGGCATCGCCGACCGGCTGAACCGCTACAACTACTACGTGAAGACGCCCGATTACCTGGACAAGGATCTCGGGCGCTACGCCGAGGTGACGCCGCAGTCGGTGAAGCGCTTCGTCGCCCAGTACCTGACGAAGGACCACCGCGCCGTGGTGTACGGCATTCCGGGCGAGAAGCAGCTGGGCGCCAGCGTGCCCACGCCGCCGGCTCCCACCAGCCCCGGCGTTCCGCCTCCGGGCGAAGACCGGGAGGCCTGGCGCGGCCAGGCGCCCGAGCCCGCGCAGGCCTCGGTGCTCCGGCTGCCGCGGCCGACCCGGTTCACGCTGCCCAACGGCCTCACGGTCTACCATCTCGAGGACCACAACCTGCCGCTCGTGACCGCGTCGCTGGTCTTCCGCTCGGGGAGCGCCGCCGATCCGGCCGATCTCCCGGGACTGGCCTACTTCACGGCAGACATGCTCGAACAGGGCACGAAGTCCTCGGACGCGATGGGGATCGCCGGCCGTCTCCATGCGCTCGGCACGAACTGGAACGTGAACTTCGACATGGACGGCAGCTCGCGCGCCGTGCACAGCCTCTCCTCGAGCGCGTCGTCCGCGATGGCGCTCCTCGCCGAGGTGGCGCTCCAGCCCACGTTCCCCCAGGCGGAGATCGACCGCGTGCGGCAGGACCGCCTGGCGGCGCTGCTCCAGCAGAAGGATTCCCCGCCGGAGACGGCCACGCGGGTCTTCCTCTCGTCGCTCTACGGGCCGAGCCATCCGTACGGCCACACCATCCTCGGAACCGAGGCCGCGATCCAGAAGATCGGACGTGACGACCTCGTGCGATTCCACGAGACCCAGCACACGCCGGGGAACGCGGCGCTGGTCGTGGTGGGCGACATCCGCGAATCCGACGTCCGCAAGACGGCGCAGGATCTGTTCGGCGCCTGGAAGGGTGTTACGCCCACGCCGCCCGCGCTTCCGGCCGGGGCGGCCGCCGGCTCCCGCGTCGTGATCGTGGACAAGCCGGGCACGCCCCAGACGCGGCTTCTCGTGGGACAGCCCGCCGTCCGCCGCAGCGATCCCGACTACGACGCGCTCGGCCTCATGAACACGATTCTCGGCGGCGGCTTCACCAGCCGGATCAACCAGAACCTGCGCGAGAAGAACGGCTACACGTACGGCACCTATTCGGCGGTCTCCGAGAACGCGGGCCCCGGACGGCTCGTGGTCGCGGGCGGAATCCGCACCGACGTGACCGGTCCGGCGATCACCGAGATCTTCAAGGAAGTGCGCGGCATGAAGGAGGGATCGGTCACCGAGGCCGAGCTGGCTCGCGCGCGCGGCGCCCGGATCCAGGCGCTGCCGGGTCGCTTCGAGACCTCGGGCTACACGGCCGGCCAGATCGGGAACCTGTTCACGTTCGGCCTGCCTGACGACTACTTCCAGACGCTGCCGGCTCGCCTGGGCAAGATCACCGCGGAGGATCTCTCCGCGATGGCGCGGAAATACCTCACGCCCGACCAGATGCTGATCGTGGCGGTCGGCGACCGCGCCAAGATCGCGCCGCAGATCCAGCCGCTCGGGCTGGGGCCGGTCGCGCTCAGCGACGCCGATGGAAAGACGCTGGATGCGGAATCGGCCGTGACGAAGTAGCTCGGCCTGAATTTCGCGATCTGGCGCGTCCCTTCGTGACGCCGGGGGTCGTCCTGCTCACGGGAGCCTCGGGCTACGTGGGGAGCCGGCTGCGCGCGGCCCTCGAGGCGCGCGGGGTGCGGCTCCGCTGCATGGCGCGCGAGCCTCGGCTCCTCGCGCCGCGCGTCGCGCCGGCCACCGAGGTCGTGCGGGGAGACGTGCTCGACCCCGCGAGCCTCGGCCCGGCGCTGCACGACGTGGCCACCGCCTACTACCTGATCCACTCCATGGCTTCGGGGCGCGCGTTCGAGGAGCACGATCGCGCCGCGGCGCGGAACTTCGGAGCCGCCGCCCGCGCGGCCGGAGTCCGGCGCATCATCTACCTGGGCGGCCTGGGCCATGGCCCCGGCCTCTCGCCCCACCTCGCGAGCCGCCAGGAGACGGGCCGATTGCTGCGGGACTCGGGCGTTCCGGTGATCGAGCTGCGCGCTTCCGTCATCATCGGCTCGGGGAGCGCCTCCTTCGAGCTGGTCCGCGGGCTCGTCGACCGCCTGCCGGTGATGACGACGCCGCGCTGGGTGAGCACCGAGGCCCAGCCGATCGCGATCGAGGACGTGATCGAGTACCTGGTGCAGGCGCTGGCGCTGCCCGGAGATGAGAGCCGGATCTACGAGATCGGCGGCGCCGACCGTTCCTCCTACCGCGACCTGATGCGGGAATACGCCGAGCGCCGCGGCCTCAAACGATGGCTCATCCGCCTTCCCTTCCTGACCCCGAGGCTTTCCTCCCTCTGGCTGCGGTTCGTGACGCCGCTCTACGCCAGCGTCGGGCGCGAGCTGATCGAGGGCGTTCGCAATCCGAGCGTGGTGGAGGATCCCTCGGCGCTTCGTGATTTCCCGCTCAAGCCGCGCGGGATGCGTGAGGCAATCACCCGCGCGCTCGCGAACGAAGACGCGGAGATGGCCGCGACGCGCTGGAACGACGTCCCGGCTTCTCAGGGGAGTTCGCCCTCATGGGGCGGCGCCCGGTTCGGATCGCGCCTCGTGGACTCGCGCTCCCTGCGCGTGGACGCAGCGCCGGCCGCCGCGTTCGCGGCGATCCGGAGCATCGGGGGGAGGAACGGCTGGTATCACGCCGGCTGGCTCTGGCGCGTGCGCGGATGGCTCGATCTGCTGGCGGGAGGGCCCGGAATGCGCCGCGGACGACGCGATCCCGAGCAGCTCCTTCCCGGGGACGCGCTCGATTGGTGGCGCGTGGAGACGATCGAGCCGGACCGCCTGCTCCGCCTGGCGGCGGAGATGCGCCTCCCGGGACGCGCGTGGCTTCAGTACGAGATCGAGCCATGCGCGGAGGGCGGCGCCGTCATCCGGCAGACCGCCCTCTTCGATCCCGTGGGACTACTCGGTCTCGCGTACTGGTACGCACTCTGGCCGGTGCATCAATACGTATTCTCGGGTCTCCTCTCCCAGATCGCCCGCCGCGCGGAGGCCGCCGGCACGAAGCGCTGAACCTACTCTGTGGTGCGCCCCGCGAAGTGCTCCTTCGACGCCATGGCTTCGGCCCGGGTGGCGTGAATGGTGCCGTCGGCGTGCTCCGGCGGCCCGTACAGCGTGTAGAGCCGCATCGGCTTCTCGCCCGTGTTCCGGATGTTGTGCTTGGCGCCGGCGGGCACCACGACGGCGAAGTCCCCCTTGATCGCGGTCTTGTGACCGTCGATCCACACCTCGCCGCGGCCCTTCTCGATGCGGAAGAACTGGTCGCGATCCCGGTGCGTCTCCTCGCCGATTTCCTCGCCCGGACGAAGGGACATGAGCACCAGCTGCAGCTGCTTGCCCGTGTACACCACGCGACGGAAGTTCGAATTACTATCGGTGAGATCTTCGATGTCGCCGATGAATCCTTTCATGCTGTCCTCCCCGGGTAGGCGTCGCATCCGGACACACTCCGCTCCAGAGACATCGGTTGCATCACGTGTGCCGCCGGAGGCCAGGGGACATACCGCTGGCAGGCAACGCGGAACTCCCATCCCATCGGGGCGTTCACGCTCGATTCCGGACAATCTGGCAGAAGGGCCCTGACACGCGGGCAGGTTGTTCGCGTCCTGTCCTACTGGTAGCATCGACGGTCTGATGGCGAAGCGGACGCGGCGGCAAGTCGAGGACGGTGACACGGCGCGCCGGCCGGGAGAGCCCCCAAGGCCCCCGAGGCCCCCGGGGTCCCCCACGCCGCCGGCGATCCCGCCGAGACGCTCCTGGCTGTTCTTTCTCCTGATCCTCCTCGCCAATTTCCTCCTGATCCGCTTCTTTGCCCCAAACCCCCACACGGTCAAGATCCCCTACTCGGTCTTCCGGCTGGAAGCCGCGAAGGGCAACGTCCTGAAGATCAACTCGCGCGGCGAGAGCCTGACGGGACAGTTCCGCACGCCGGTCTCCTACCCCGCCGTGGCGGACTCCGCCACCGGCGCCGTTCCGAAGCCGGTGCGCGACTTCTCGACGACGCTCCCGATCTTCACCGACTCCAGCCTCGATACCCTGCTCGTGGCCCGGGGCGTGGAGGTGACCGCCGAGTCCAGTCAGCAGTCCAATCTGTGGCTGAATCTCCTGTTCAGCTTCGCGCCCGCGCTTCTCTTCATCGGGCTCTATGTGTGGATCACCCGGCGCGTGGCCAAGCAGGGCGGCGGCTTCGGAGGCGGGCTCATGGGCCTGGGCCGGAGCACCGCCAAGCGGTTCGACACGGAGGCGGAGGGCAAGGTCACGTTCGAGGACGTGGCGGGCATCGACGAGGCCGAGAACGAGCTGGTCGAGATCGTCGACTTCCTCAAGGACCCGAAGAAGTACACCCGCCTGGGCGGGGCCGCGCCCAAGGGGGTGCTGCTCATCGGCGCTCCCGGCACCGGCAAGACGCTGCTCGCGCGCGCCGTGGCGGGCGAGGCGGGGGTACCCTTCTTCTCGATGAGCGGGTCGGAATTCGTGGAGATGATCGTCGGCGTCGGCGCGGCCCGCGTGCGGGACCTCTTCAAGATGGCGCGGGAGCACGCCCCGGCGATCATCTTCGTCGACGAGCTGGACTCGATCGGGCGCGCGCGGGGGCAGATCTCGATCGGCGGCTCGAGCGAGCAGGAACAGACCCTGAACCAGATCCTGACCGAGATGGACGGGTTCTCCAGCCGCGAGGGGATCATCGTCCTCGCGGCCACGAACCAGCCGGACATCCTCGACCGGGCGCTCCTGCGCCCGGGCCGGTTCGACCGTCGCGTCATCGTGAACCTGCCGGACCGCAAGGGGCGCGAGGCGATCCTCGTCGTCCACACGCGCCGCGTTCCCCTCGCCCCCGACGTGAACCTGGGCGAGGTCGCCGGGGCGACCCCGGGTCTGGCCGGGGCGGATCTCCGCAATCTGGTGAACGAGGCCGCGCTGCTTGCGGCCCGGCGCGGACAGAACGACGTGCATCAGAAGGACTTTCTCGACGCCCTGGAGAAGATCGTGCTGGGGCCCGAGCGGCCGCTGCTCCTATCCCGCGCCGACCGGGAGCGCATCGCGTTCCACGAGGGAGGCCACGCCATCCTGGGCCTGGTCGTCGACGGAGCCGACCCGGTCCATCGCGTCTCCATCGTCCCGCGCGGACAGGCGCTCGGCGTCACCTACCAGCGCCCCGAGAGCGATCGCTACAACTACCCCGAGGCGTACCTGCGCGCGCGCATCGTGGGCATGCTGGGCGGACGCGCCGCCGAGGAGATCGTCTTCGGGACGAAGACCACCGGGGCGCAGAACGACATCGAGCAGGCGACCGAGCTGGCGCGGAGCATGGTCACGCGCTGGGGGATGAGCGAGCGGCTGGGGATGGTGCAGCTGGCGCCGCGGGACAATCCCTACCTGGGCCTGATGGACGGCTACGGCGGGTCCCGCCCCTACAGCGAGGAGACGGCGAGCGCGGTGGATGCCGAGGTGCTCCGGATCATCCGCGAAAGTCACGAGGAAGCGAAGCGCCTCCTCGTGAAGAACCGTTCGGCGCTCGACGCCCTGGCCGAGGCCCTGCTCGCGCGCGAGACGCTGGACGAGCAGGAGATCCTGCAGGTGACAGGACTCCCGCCCGCCGCGCCGTTGTCCGAGCAGCGTCCCAACACGAAGCCCTAGGACTCACGCCCCGCACACGATGCGGATGCGCGCGGGCGTCTCGAAGCGGGGCACGATCTCGCCGCGATGGTATTCGAACGGCGGCGCGTGCTCTTCGTGGCGGGAAGAATGAAAGGCGATCACGATCCGGGAAGTATACGCCGCCCCGGCGCGACTACTTCGAGGCGCGCGCGGCCGGCGGCGCGACCCGGGGCCGGGCGATCAGCGCGAGCGGGACCTTCCGCACCCCCGGCCAGCGAAGCGGCTTCCCGCCCGATGCCTCGCGCAGAAGGAGCTGAGCCGAGATGCCACCGTCGAGCATCACGGCATCGCTCGCCCCCAAGGCGCCCATGATCGCCGCCATCTCGGGCGTCGTGGGGCCGAGCGGAAACCCGCCCGCCTCCTCGCCCATCGCGTCGAAGCGCGTCATCACGATCAGGAGCCGTCCGTCCCAGGTCTGGCCCAGGGCGAGCCGGGCGTCGTGATGGGTGAGACTCACGAGGTGATTCGGGGTCCGGAGCATCGCGGGCACGACTCCGTTGCCCTCGAGGAGAGTCGGGTAGGACTGGAAGCCGGCGGCGACTCCGGTCGCGTCGAGGAGCGAATCGCCGTGCGCCCAGCGCACGCGCCCGGAGGCATCGACCGCCACCGCGCTGGAGAGCGGGCCGAAACCCGGGCGAAGGCGCTGACGCCCGTCCATGGCGACCCAGCCCCAGGGCATCGTGCGGATGAATTGCCCCGCGTTCACGGCGAGGATGGCATCGTGGGGAGCGCGGCCGATGGTCCACGCGGGCCGGCCCTCGTCGCGGCTGAGATCCATCACGAGCGACAGCGCCACGTCCCGGGGATCGAGTCGCGCCACGATCAGGCGGGCGCGCCAGACGGGGGCGGCACAAGCGAGCCGGACGCTCGACCAGTCCGCCCCCCGCGCGAGCCGCTTCCAGACGAGCGAGCGGCTCAACATCGAGTCGGGCCCCGACCAGCGCGCGGGCGCCCTGTCGGATCGCCAGAAGGTGTGCCAGGTAGCGTGGTGATCGAACGCGAGCGTCGCGGGCCCCTCCGCGGCGAGGGGCGGAGCGAGGCCGATCGCGACCAGGGCCGCCGCGACGGCCACCGCGCGCGGCGCGCGCACGGCTAGATCCCCATCGCCTCTTCGAGCTCGGCGAGCCGCTTCTCGATGGCGCG
>DATJEJ010000145.1:0-11414 GCA_035496795.1 Candidatus Omnitrophota bacterium | reverse complement strand
CACACCGCCTTCATGGGCGTCTACGGCATGCTCGCGATCGGGATCGCGCTCTTCTGCCTGCGCTATCTCATGCCGGCCGACCGCTGGTCCGACCGGGCGGCCAAGTTCTCGTTCTGGTCCCTCAACATCGGGCTCGCGTGGATGTCCTTCGCGACCCTCTTTCCGCTCGGCGTGCTGCAGCTCTACCACTCGGTCAAGGCGGGCTACGTCGAGGCGCGCTCCCTCGAATTCCTCACCTCCGGCATGAACGTCTGGATCGAGTGGGTGCGGCTGCCGGGAGACCTCCTCTTCATCGCGGGTACGGTCCCCATCCTATGGCTTGCCTGGAACGCGGTGCGCGGCGCGCGGCGGATCCCCGAGTCGATCGGCGAGGCGGCGCCGCTCTTCATGGACGCGGCCACGCGCACCGACCGGGCCGGGGCCGAGTCGTGACCTCGTTCGCGGGCCTGACGCCGCACCAGGAGGCCGCCTTCGTCGGCGGCTACGCCCTCTTCCTGGTGGGCGTGGCCGCCGCTCTGGGATGGGCGGCGCGCCGGTCGCACGCCCGGGTGCTGCGCGTGAAGGCGATCGGCTTCCGCTATCATCAGGCCTTCGACGCGTGGCAGTGCTCGGAGGGAACCTACCTGTGGCGGATCGAGCGGGACGAGAAGGCGCGGCTGGTCCGCTACCGGGCCAAGGCGGAGATGTGCAACGCCTGCCCGCTCAAGAACGCGTGCACCGACTCGAACGACGGCCGGGAGCTTCTCCGGCCCATGGACGCCTGGCCGCACACGGAGATGGCGCGCTTCCAGGGGGCGATCTCCCTCGCCCTGATCCTGCTCGCGGGGGTGCTCGTCGCGGTGGAAGCGGGACGGCAGGCCGACCCGCGCCTGCAGGCGACGTTCGGCGGCGCCGCCCTTCCCTGCTTCTTCCTCGTGCGTCGCGAGATCGCGCGGCTCCGCGCCGTGCGCACCGCGCTCCCGCGCTGAAGCGCGCCGCGCTCCTCCTGACGCTCGCGGCCGCGCTCGGGGCGGCGGCGCCCGCGCCCCAGTTCGAATCCTGGTGGCAGGACGGACGGGCCGAGCTGGCCGGCTACCGCTATCACGTCACGCGCTACGGCCAGCGCCGGGTGGGACGCTGCGCCATGATCACCGTGACCGAGCCCTTCAGCGCGGCGAAGCGCGTCAAGGTGGACGATCCCTCGAAGAACCCGGCCGACACGTTCGAGGCGCTGAAGCTGAACCTGTCGCGGAGCTTCCAGACCGGGATCTACGACTACCACACGATGATCTCCCTCTTCACGCGAAGCCGCGACTTCGCCCCGGTCAAGGTGGCGTTCAGCGCCACCGAGTGGTGCGGCCAGGTCTACGAGGAGCAGGCCTTCGGCCCGCGCGCGGTCAGCGGATTCGTCCGCTCCTACTTCGAGGACGAGTCCCGTCCGCTGAGCCTGCCGATGAAGCCGGGCGGGATCGCCGAGGACGATCTCTTCCTGGCGCTCCGCGGGCTGCGCGGCGACTTCCTTCCGGCCGGACGCGCGCGCTCCCTCTCGCTCCTCGCGAGCCCCTTCATCACGCGCCTCGCCCACCGTTCCCCCGACTGGGTCGTCGCGAACGTGGCGCGCTCGCGCGAGCCGGTCCCGGTCCACGTCCCCGCCGGCTCGTTCCAGGCGACCCTCTACACCGCGGCGCTGGACGACGGGCGCACCGGCCGGTTCTGGATCGAGGCGGCCTGGCCGCACCGCGTCCTCAAGTGGGCCTGGACCGCCACCTCGGCGCCGCGCGGCCGCATGGGACGCGACGGGCTGGACGAGGGGGAGCTGATCGGCTCCACGAGGCTTCCCTACTGGCAGCTGAACCAGTCGGGCGGCGAGCGCTACCTGCGGCAGCTGGGGCTCGCGCCATTGACGCCCTCCGCCGCCGGGCGATAGGCTTTTCCGAACAGCGGTTCCGCCGCCGCGGCCCGTGCGGCGCGCGTCTCCACCGGGAGCCCTCCACGTGCCCAAGGCCCTCCTCCGCCATGTGAATCTCGGATTCGGCCTGGCCCTGTTCGCCCTCCTCCTGATCGGGGCCGTGTCGTTCGTTTCCATCCGGGCCCTGATCCGGAATTCCGACTCCGTCGCCCACACCCAGGAAGTCATGGCGCACGCCGCGCGCGTGGGATCGCTCCTCGCCGACGCCGAGACCGGGCAGCGAGGCTTCCTGATCACGGGCGATCCGATGTTCCTGGAGCCCTACACCACCGCCTCCGGGTCGCTTCGCGCCGAGGTGGATTCGCTGGGGCTCCTCACGAGCGACAACGCCCATCAACGGGAGCGCGTCGCGCGCCTCCGCTCCCTCACGAATCAGCGGCTGGCCATGCTGGCCGAAGGGATCGGGGTCCGCCGGAAGGGCGGCTCCGAATCGGCCCGGCGGTGGCTGATCGACGACCGCGGGCGGATCGTGATGGACGAGGCCCGGGCGGTGCTGCAGGCGGTGCGCCAGCAGGAGTCGATCCTGCTCCACCACCGGGACGAAGCCGCGCGCCGGAGCGCCCTGGCCTCCACCCTGCTTATCCTGCTCGGCTCGATCATCGGGCTCGGCGCGGTCGCTTTCGCCACGCATCGCGTGCGCCGGGACGTGCGCCGCCGGGCGGAGGTGGAGACCGACCTGATCGACGCTCGCGACCGGATGGAGGAGCGGGTCCGGGAGCGGACGGCCGAGCTGGAGGCGGTGATCGAGACCTGCCCCCTGCCGATCGCGGCCATCGACCCCAAGGGGAACATCACCCTCTGGAATCACGCGGCGGAGCTGACGTTCGGCTACGGCCGCGATGAGATGCTCGGGAAGCCCTACAGCCCCGTGGACATGGAAGATCGCAGGAATTACGAGGACGTGCTGAAGCGGGTGACCGCGGGGGCCCCGGTCGCGGCCTACGAGACCAGGGGACGGCGGAAGGACGGATCGATGATCGACATCGCCGTCTACAGCGCGCCGCTTCGCGTCCCCGGCGGCCGCCCGCTCGGCGTGCTCGCCGTCATCGCCGACCGCACCGAGAGGAACCGCCTGGAGGACCGCCTGCGCCAGTCGCAGAAGATGGAGGCGGTCGGCAAGCTGGCGGGCGGGATCGCCCACGACTTCAACAACCTCCTCACCGCCATCACCGGCTACACCGACCTTCTCTACCTGCGGCTCCCCGGCGACATCGGCAAGCGCGAGCTGAACGAGATCCGGAAGGCCTCCGACCGCGCCGCCTCGCTCACGCGGCAGCTCCTGGCGTTCAGCCGGCAGCAGGTCCTCCAGCCCAAGGTCATCGACGTGAACGAGGTGGTGGGCAACCTGAGCGGGATGCTCGGGCGCCTGATCGGCGAGGACGTCGAGTTCGTCGCGTCGCTCGATCGCGAGGTCGGCCGCGTGAAGGCGGATCCCTTCCAGCTGGAGCAGGTCCTCATGAACCTGGCGGTGAACGCGCGCGACGCCATGCCGCGCGGCGGCAAGCTCACCATCGAGACCGCGAACGTGATCCTGGACGAGAGCTACACGCGCGGCCACCCCGACGTGAAGCCCGGCCCCTACGTCATGATCGCGGTGAGCGACACCGGGATCGGGATGGACTCCGAGACGAGGGCCCGCATCTTCGAGCCCTTCTTCACGACCAAGGCGCTCGGCAAGGGGACCGGACTCGGCCTCTCCACCGTGTACGGCATCGTGAAGCAGAGCCAGGGACACATGTGGGTCTACTCGGAGCCCGGCCAGGGCGCGACCTTCAAGGTCTACCTGCCGATCCACGAAGCGGGGGACGAGCCGCCCCTGGTCACCCCCCTCGCGCGCGTGGTGCCGCGCGGGTGGGAGACGATCCTCGCCGTCGAGGACGAGGAGTCGCTGCTCAACCTGGTCGCGGAGATTCTGAAGGACGCGGGCTACAACGTGATTCCCGCGAACGGGCCGAAGGAGGCGCTCCGCGTCCTGGTGGAGCATCGCGAGGCGATCCACATGCTGCTGACGGACGTCGTGATGCCCGGGATGGGCGGGCGCATCCTGGCCGACCAGGTGCTGCGCGAACGGCCCGGCATGCGCGTGCTCTACATGTCGGGGTACACCGACAACGCTATCGTCCACCACGGCGTGCTGGACGCGGGAACGGCGTTTCTCCAGAAGCCCTTCACGCCCGACGCGCTGATCAAGAAGGTGCGGGAGGTGCTGGACGCGGCGGAGGTTTCGGCCTAGCGGGACTGCCCGGCTCCCTTCCTAGCGGAACTCCCCCGTCCACTTCCGGAACGCCTCGTCCTCGACCACGGCCCCGCGCCGCCAGCGCAGCGCCAGCGAGTCCGGCGTCGTCCGCTCGATCGAAAATCCCGCCAGCTTTCCGTCCGGGTCGTAGTACTCGTCCAGCATGAAGAAGGGCCCCGACTGATCCTCGTTCCGCTCGCGGTGGCGATAGGCCCACACGAGCCCGTTCCCCCGGTACTGATAGAGATCCTCGCGGTAGCGGGCTCCGTCCGTCACGCGGTAGCTCCGTTCGACCAGGGCGTTGTGGCCGTCCCAGACGTAGAAGGGGCCGGCATAGCGGGGGCCGCGCCACGTGCGCGAGCCGCACAGATAGCGCGCCGAGAGGGACTGTCCCGGCTTCCGCTGCCGGATGTCCGACAACGTCACGGGGGTGCCGCGCACGTAGGTGCGCAGCTCCAGGACGCAGACCCGATCGCTGTCGCGGACGCTGGGGGCCCAGCGGCCCGGATCGAGGGCCTCGGGGCTTTCGTTCGGGAACGCCGGAAGGAGGGCGGTCGTGGGATGCAGCAGCGCGCGAACGGCTCCGGGCACGGTGTCGAACCCCGCCTCGGTGCGCCCCGGCGGCGGCGGAACGGGCGCGGCGGCGGCGAGGCAAACGGCGGCCAGGGCCGCGGCGGCCAGGCGAACGACGGCGTGGATTCGACGGATCACGAGGGTCCCCTCCCAGGATGTCAGGGAGGTGATTCTAGCGCGTGCCGGGTGCGGGCGCGGGAACGGCCTCGTGCGCGGGAGCGGGCTCGGAAGCGGGCCCGTTCAGCCCGGGAACGTCGTCAACGGGGATGGTGGCCTCGGCGATGCGCCGCGGCGGCGGCACGTTGTGCGTCGCGTGGGCGATCGCGAGCTGCACCGCGGTATACACGACGAGGACCGCCCCGGAGATGGGCAGCATGACGGCGATCAGATAGCGGACGCCGACGCCGCGAACGGAAGGATGGCGCATGCCGTATAGATCGGCATGCGCCCCCCGATCTTGATCAGGCCTTGAACTGGGCGGCTTCCGTGGATTCCTTGAGCGCCAGGGTCGCGCAGTCGCTGCCGGCCGCGATCACCTGCATCACCTCGTCGAAATAGCCGGTGCCCACCTCGCGCTGGTGGCGCGTGGCGGAGTAGCCGTCCTTCTCCGAGGCGAACTCGGCCTCCTGCAGCTCCACGTAGCCCGTCATCCCCTTCTCCTTGTAGGCCCGCGCCAGCTCGAACATCGAGTGGTTGAGGGCGTGGAAGCCGGCCAGGGTGACGAACTGGAACTTGTAGCCCATCGCGCCCAGCTCGCGCTGGAACTTGGCGATGGTCCCCTCGTCCAGGTTCTTCTTCCAGTTGAACGAGGGCGAGCAGTTGTAGGCCAGGAGCTTTCCCGGGAATTCCCGGTGCACGCCCTCGGCGAACGTGCGCGCCTCCTCCAGGTCCGGCGTCGAGGTCTCGCACCAGAGGAGGTCGGCGTAGGGCGCGTAGGCCTTCGCCCGCGCGATGGCGCAGTCCAGGCCGCCCCGCATCCGGAAGAACCCCTCGGGGGTGCGCTCGCCGGTCAGGAACTCATGGTCGCGCGGATCGATGTCGCTGGTCACGAGACGGGCGCTGTCGGCGTCGGTGCGCGCCACCACCAGGGTGGGCACGTCCATGACGTCGGCGGCCAGGCGCGCCGCGACCAGGGTGCGGATGAAATGCCCGGTGGGGATGAGCACCTTCCCTCCCAGGTGTCCGCACTTCTTCTCGCTCGAGAGCTGATCCTCGAAATGGACGCCCGCGGCGCCCGCCTCGATCATGCCCTTCATCAGCTCGAAGGCGTTCAGCGGGCCGCCGAACCCGGCCTCGGCGTCGGCCACGATCGGCGCGAGCCAGAAGCGAGGCGCCTTGGCGGGCCCGTGCCCGTTCCCGTTGCCGTTCGCGTGGCCGTTCTTCTCGGCGGCGCGGATCCGCTCGGCGTTCTCGATCTGGTCGGCGCGCAGGAGCGCCTGGTTGATCCGGCGCACCACGCTGGGAACGCTGTTCGCGGGATAGAGGCTCTGGTCGGGGTAGGTCTGCCCCGCGAGATTGGCGTCGGCGGCCACCTGCCAGCCGCTCAGGTAGATCGCCTGGAGCCCCGCCTTGACCTGCTGCACGGCCTGGTTGCCGGTCAGGGCGCCCAGCGCCGAGACGTGCGGCTCATCGTGCAGCAAGGCCCAGAGCCGCTCGGCGCCGCGGCGGGCGAGCGTGTGCTCGACCTGGACCGTGCCGCGCAGCGCGGCGACGTCCCGGTCGGTGTAGGGGCGGACGATCCCCGCCCAGCGATCCCGCTTCTCGAACGGCCCGGTCTGACGAATTCGCGATTTCATGATGGGTTCTCCCGTAGCGCAGGTCGCGCGGTCAGTCCCGATCCACCCGATCCAGGAGATCGTAGGCGGGAAGGGTCAGGAAGGGCTCGAGCGCTTCGGCCGTCGAAAGCCGCACGAACAGCGCCCGCGCTTCGTCATAACGTCCATCGCGGAACCGCTCCGGCCCCACATCGCCGGCGATCCGCGTCATCTCATCGTCCACGACGCGCCGGAAGAGATCCGGGGTCACGGGCCGGCCATCCTCGAGCGCCGTGCCGTGCCGGATCCACTGCCAGACCTGCGTCCGCGAGATCTCCGCGGTCGCCGCGTCTTCCATCAGGTTGTAGAGCGGCACGCAGCCGTTGCCGCAGAGCCACGACGCCAGGTACTGGATGCCGACCCGCGCGTTCAGGCGGAGCCCCTCTTCGGTGCGGGTGCCGCCCGGCACTTGGAGGAGCGCCGGCGCGGAGGCTTCCACGTCGTCCCGCTTCCGGTCGATCTGGTTCGGTCCCTTCATGTGCGCCTCGAACACCTCGCGCGCGATCGGGACCAGTCCCGGATGGGCCACCCAGGTTCCGTCGTGGCCGTCCTTCACCTCGCGCAGCTTGTCGGCCCGCACCTTGGCCAGGGCGCGCTCGTTCGCCTCGGGGTCGCTCTTGATCGGGATCTGCGCCGCCATCCCCCCCATCGCGTGGATGCCGCGGCGGTGGCAGGTCTTCACGGCGAGCTGCGTGTAGGCCCGGAGGAACGGCTGGTCCATCGTGACCTGGGAGCGGTCGGGGAGGATCGCTTCGGGGTCGTGCGCGCGCGTCTTGATGAAGGAGAAGATGTAGTCCCAGCGGCCGCAGTTGAGCCCGCCCGAGTGCTCGCGCAGCTCCCACAGGATCTCGTCCATCTCGAAAGCGGCGGGGAGGGTCTCGATCAGCACCGTCGCGCGGATCGATCCGCGCGGCACCCCCAGCGCGTCCTGGGACGCCAGGAACACGTCGTTCCAGATCGCCGCCTCGCGGTGCGACTCCATCTTGGGGAGATAGAAGTAGGGGCCGGTGCCGCGCGAAAGGAGCTCGCGGGCGTTGTGGAAGAAGTAGAGGCCGAAATCGAACAGGCAGCCCGGAACGGGCGTTCCGTCCACCAGGAGATGCCGCTCGGGAAGGTGGAGCCCGCGGGGACGGACCAGGAGCGTCGCGATGCGCTCGTTCAGCGCATAGGACTTTCCGCTGGCCGGATCGCTGAAGGCGATCTTCCGGCGCACGGCGTCGCGAAGGTTGAGCTGCCCCTGGACGTTGTTGTCCCAGGTCGGCGCATTGGAGTCCTCGAAGTCCGCCATGAAGCAGTCGGCGCCCGAGTTCAGGGCGTTGATCACCATCTTCCGGTCGACCGGCCCGGTGATCTCGACCGCGCGCTTCATGAGGTCGGCCGGGATCGGGGCGACCGTCCAGTCTTCGGGGTGCAGGTTCATGAACTCGAGCTTCTCCCCCGCGTCCAGGCGCGCCTGCCGCTCCGCGCGGCGGGCGAGGGCCTCGTCGATGCGGGGGCGGAATTCCCGAGTCAGGCGGGCGAGGAAGGAGAGCGCCTCGGCCGTCAGGATCTCGTCGTAAAGCGGGCGCATGGGGCCGCGTACCTCGATGCCGGCCGCGCGCTCGCGGGTAATCGTCGTGGCTTCCACGGGTTCACCTCCTGACTGCGAACAGCAAAGGGGCAGGACGCTGCCGTCAGCCCGCCCCACCCCTCGTTGACGACATTCACGATAGTAAAGATACCCGGATATTAAGTCAACAAGTATTTGATATATATTAAGTTAACGTGATAATGAAAGTGCGTGCTTTTCAGTAAAGTTGTAAATGGTGTAAACTTCAGGAATGGCGACAGGGCTGGGCAAGCGGATTCGGGCGCTCCGCGCCAAGGAGGGTCTCTCGCAGGCGGCGATGGCCGTCAAGCTGGGGATCTCCGCCTCCTACCTGAACCTGATCGAGCACGACCGGCGCCCCCTGAGCGCCAATCTCCTCCTCGCCCTGGCGCAGCGGTTCGACGTGGACCTGCGCGCCTTCTCGGGCGGCGAGGACTCGCAGATCTCCGCCGATCTCCTCGAGGCCTTCGGCGATTCCCTCTTCGAATCGCAGACCGTCTCGGAGCGCGACGTGCGCGAGTTCGTGGCCACGACGCCCGATCTCGCGCGCGCCGTGCTGCATCTGCACCACGCCTACACCGCCGCGCGCGGCTCGGCGGAGATGCTGGCCGCCGAGGTCGTGGATCGCCAGGACCTGGCGGGCATCGACCGGAGCGGCCCCTCGTCGGAGCAGGTCTCCGATCTGATCCAGCGCCACCAGAACCACTTCCCCGAGCTGGAGGCCGAGGCCGAGCGGCTCTGGAAGGACGGCAAGCTGGACACCGAGGATCTCTTCGGCGCCCTGGCCGAGTACCTGGCCAAGCGGCTCAAGGTGCGGGTGAAGGTGCTCACCGTGAGCGAGATGGGCGGCGCGGTGCGCCGCTTCGACCCCGAGCGGCGCGAGCTCTGGATCTCCGAGGTGCTGCGGCGCGGCTCGCGCAACTTCCAGCTCGCGCACCAGGTCGGGCTCCTGACCTGCTCCGACACGCTCGATCTCATGTCGCGCGATCCCTCGCTCACGTCCGACGAGGCGCGGTCGCTCTGCCGCGTGGCGCTCGCCAACTACTTCGCCGCGGCCGTGCTCACCCCCTACGAGGACTTCCAGAGGGCGGCCGAGAGCCTGCGCTACGACCTGGATCTCCTGGGGCACCGCTTCCGCGTCTCGTACGAGCAAGTCTGCCACCGGCTCACGACGCTCAATCGAAAGGGCGCGCGAGGGGTCCCCTTCGACATGGTGCGCATCGACCTCGCCGGGAACATCTCCAAGAAATTCAGTGCGACCGGGATCCGCCTTCCGCGCTTCGGCGGGCTCTGCCCGCTCTGGAACGTGCACACCGCGTTCCTGCAGCCCGGCGTCATCCACACGCAGCTCTCCCGGCTGCCCGACGGCAGCGCCTTCTTCTCCGTGGCGCGCACCGTGCGGAAGCACCGCGGCGGCTATCGCGCCCCCGACGTGCTCTATTCCCTGCAGCTCTCCTGCGACGTGGACTCGGCGCGGAAGCTGATCTACGCCGACGGCTACGACCTCGTGAACCTGGCCGCCTCGACGCCGGTCGGGATCACCTGCCGGCTCTGCGAGCGCATCGACTGCCGCGCGCGCGCCTTCCCGTCCGTGCACGAGCGGCTCCGGGTGGACGAGAACGTGCGGGGGGTGTCCTTCTACGCGCCGGTGAAGGAAGAGGAGTAGCTAGAACGACATCCCGAAACCGCCCAAGAGCCGCCAGTCGGTCTCGTGCTGCGTGCCGTTCACGTCCTGCACGATCGGGAATCCCGCCGAGAGGGTGAAGCTCCAGGACTCGTGGCCGAAGCGCGCTCCGGGCGAGAGATAGACCAGGTTCCCGCCGCTGTTCGGATTTGTGATGCCGCCGATCCGCTCCCTGGCCCTCGATTCCCCGTTCAGCTCGTGGATGAGGTCCGCGCCCACGACGGTGGGATCGTGATGCGGCGGTGTGCCGGGCGCGTGGTGATGCTCGTGGGCGCCCGACACCTTGGTCGAGACCGCCACGTTGTAGTTCACCAGGTTGCCCAGGGTGGTCTCCTGCGCGCCATGCGTCGCGAGGACCCATAGCAGGTTCGCGTCCAGGGATCCGAAGGGGACCCGGGCCGATCCGGAGACCCCCTCCAGGAAATCGAACGATCCGGATCCGGGCTGGTGCTCGGTCTCGAGGCGTTCCCCTTCGGAGTCGGTCACGCCCGTCCTGCCGGTGGGACTCTTCACGCCCGTCAGAGCCGCGACCTTCAGGCGCTCACGGTCGAAGACCAGGAATTGCCCCGTCAGCGTGACGTCCCCCCATCCTCGTGAATCGCCATGGTGGTGCGCCACCGCCGTGGTCCCCTCGAGATGCCCCTCGCGGATATCCTGGCGCACCACGTAGGGGAGCCGGGCCGCCAGGGTGAAGGAGCGGTTCACGCCGTACGCCACCGACAGCGAGGGGCCGGTGACGTTGCGCGTGCTGTGCGCCTCGGTCCCCTTCTCCGCCAGCGCCACCAGCTCCGAATCGGAAAACGTGCGGAACGAGATGTGCTCGACGCGCGCGCTGGCCGCCCACTTCCCCGCGGGCAGCGTGTACGCCGGGATCGTGATGATCGGCCCGGCGATGCCCGACCCGAACCCGACCGCGGGGTGGTCGGCGCGCGCGGGGCGCGGGGCGGCGATCAGGGCCAGCAGGGCGCACAGAGCGGGCGTCAGGGATCGTCGGATCGTGATCGCGGGCGAGAGGCGGCTCTTGGCGAGGCGTGGCATGCCGACGATACTCTCTGAATGGCGGAGCCGCTTCAAGTCTCGCTCGATCAGGTGCGCCGGCACGAGCGGATGGAGACCGACTACTGGCGCGACTGGTACGAGGCCGCGCCCGCGGAGATCCGGGAGCGCTACGGCACGACCGCCGAAGTCGCCGAGGGCGCGCTCCTGCTCCTCAAGCCGCGGCTCGACGTTCTCATGTTCAATCGCGTCATGGGCCTCGGGATCGAAAAGCCGGTCACCGAGGCGCAGCTGGACGGCATCGTCGCGCGCTACCGGGCGGCCGGGTCGCCCCGATTCTTCATCCCCTTCTCGCCAGCCGCCGAGCCCGCCGAGGCGCGGGAATGGCTGCTCGCGCGCGGGCTGGTCCGGCACAACCGCTGGGCCAAGCTGGAGCGGGGCATCGATCCCGTGCCCCCAATCCGCACCGACGCCCGGATCGAGGAGATCGGCCCGGAGCATGCGACCGCGTTCGGCCGCGTGCTGCGCGAGGGGTTCGGCCTCGACCCGGGTCTTGAGCCGTGGGCCGCCGCGCT
>DATJEJ010000144.1:0-5745 GCA_035496795.1 Candidatus Omnitrophota bacterium | reverse complement strand
CTGAACCGGGCCGGCCTCACGCCCTATCTCGAGGCCCTCGGCTTCAACACCGTGGGCTACGGCTGCACCACCTGCATCGGCAACAGCGGACCGCTCCACGAGGCGATCTCGACGGCGATCGAGCAGGGAAACCTGGTCGTGGCCGCGGTGCTCAGCGGCAATCGCAACTTCGAGGGGCGGATCCACCCCGAGGTGCGCGCCAACTATCTCGCTTCCCCGCCGCTCGTGGTGGCCTACGCGCTCTCCGGCCGGATGGATCGCGATCTGACGACCGAGCCCCTGGGCACCGACAAGAGCGGAGCGCCCGTGTACCTGCGCGACCTCTGGCCGACGCAGCGCGAGATCGACGAGACGATCCACGCGGCGCTCCACTCGGAGACGTTCCGCGAGACCTACAAGGACGTGTACACAGGCGACGAGACCTGGCGGAACCTTCCCGTTCCCGCCGGGGACCGCTACGCCTGGGAGGAAGCCTCGACCTACGTCAAGCGCCCTCCCTACTTCGACGGCATGGGGCCCGCGCCCTCTCCGGTCACGGAGCTCCGCGGCGCGCGCGTCCTCGCCTATCTCGGCGACAGCGTCACGACCGACCACATCTCGCCGGCGGGATCGATCAAGCGCGGGAGCCCGGCGGGGATCTACCTGGAGTCGCACGGCGTCCCTCCCCTCGACTACAACTCCTACGGCTCGCGCCGCGGCAACCACGAGGTGATGGTGCGCGGCACGTTCGCCAACGTCCGGATCCGGAATCGCATGGTGCCCGGCGTCGAGGGCGGCTTCACCGCGCACCAGCCGACCGGCGACAAGATGACGATCTACGACGCCGCGATGCGCTACGCGGCCGAGGGGATCCCCACGGTCGTGATCGCGGGCAAGGAGTACGGCTCCGGCTCGTCGCGCGACTGGGCGGCCAAGGGCCCCAAGCTCCTCGGCGTACGCGCGGTGATCGCCGAGTCGTATGAGCGGATCCACCGGAGCAACCTGATCGGGATGGGCATCCTTCCGCTCCAGTTCCGCGCGGGCGACACCGCCGAGAGCCTGGGCCTCACCGGCTCCGAGATCTTCGACGTGGACGGCGTCGCCGACCTGGCGAAGGCGTCGTCGCGAGGCGGCGAGGCGACCGTGCGCGCCCGGGGCGAGGGCGGCGAGCGGACCTTCCGCGCGATCGTGCGCATCGACACGCCCCAGGAGTGGCGCTATTTCGAGCACGGGGGAATCCTCCCCTATGTGCTCCGGAGGCTTTCGGGGGGCCCGGCGTGAGGCGGCCGACCGCTTGAGACGCGGCCTCTCCTCGTTCCTCCGATCCGGCGGGCTCCAGCTGGGTCTCACGGCGCTCTGCGCCGCCGCGGGCATCGCGGGGGCCCTCGTCGGCCGCGCCCACCCCCACTCCACGCTCCATTACGCGCTGTACGGCCTGGCCTATCTGTCCGGCGGCTTCGGTCCGGGGCGCGAGCTGATCGCGAATCTCCTCGCGCGGCAGCTCGACATCAACCTGCTCATGGTCGCCGCGGCGGCGGGCTCCGCCGCGCTCGGCCACTGGGGCGAGGGAGCGGTGCTCCTCTTCCTCTTCTCCCTGAGCGGCGCGCTCGAGCGGATCACGATGGAGCGGACCGCGCGCTCGATCGAGTCGCTGGTCCAGCTCCGGCCCGACACCGCCCTGGTGCTCCGCGACGGCGTCGAGGCGCGCGTTCCCGTCGAGGGGATCGCCGTCGGCGAGACCGTGCGCACGCTCCCCGGAGAGCGGTTCGCCGTCGACGGCGTCGTCGTGGAGGGTTCCTCCTCGGCCGACGAGTCGACGCTGACCGGCGAAGCGGAGCCGGTCGAGAAAGAGCCCGGCGGGTACGTCTATGCCGGAACGGTCAACCTCACCGGAGCGCCGCTCGTTCGCGTCGAGAAGCGACCCGAGGAGACGACCCTCTCGCGCATCGTCCGCGCCGTGCAGGAGGCGGGAAAGGCCAAATCCACCGCCGAGCGCATCGTGGACCGCTGGCAGCGCCCCTACGTGATCGGCGTCTTCTCGGCGGCGGCGATCGCCGGCTTCGTTCCCTGGCTCCTCGGCGCCTCCAGCGTGGAGGCGGTCTACCGCGGGCTCGTCCTCCTGGTCGCGGCCTCGCCCTGCGCGGTCGTCATCGCCACGCCGGCCGCCATGCTCTCGGCGATCACCCACGCGGCCCATCACGGCGTCCTGTTCAAGGGAAGCGTGCATCTCGAACGCCTGGCCGGGGTCACGGCGATCGCCGTGGACAAGACCGGCACCGTGACGCACGGCCGTCCCCGCGTCGTGGCGGTCTCGGAGGCGGCGGGAACCGGCGACGACGAGGAGATCCTGCGGCTCGCCGCGTCGGTCGAGGCGCGCAGCGAGCATCACCATGGGCGCGCGGTCGTGGCCGAGGCCGAGAGGCGCGGCCTGGCCCTGGCGCCCGTCACCGAATTCGAGAGCCACGCCGGACAGGGCGTGCACGGACACGTCGAAGGGTTCTGGGTCGGCGTGGGCCGCGAGGCGCTCTTCCAGCAGCACGAGACCCCGCTCCCGGGCGAGGCCGCGTCGCTCCTCTCGGGATGGCGCGAGCAGGGGCGCACCGCGCTCCTCGTGCTCGCGTGCGAGCATCAGGACGGAGCGGGCAACGGAAACGGCCATCAGCCGCGCTGGGGGGCCATCGCCGTGGCCGACACGATCCGCCCGAACGCGCGCGCGGCGATGGCGGCCTGCCGGAAGCTGGGCATCCGCCACATCGCCCTCCTGACCGGCGACCACGAGGGCGTGGCGCGCGCGATCGGCAAGGAGATCGGAGCCGACGAGGTGCGCGCCGGCCTTCACCCCGAGCAGAAAGTGAGCGCGGTGCACGAGCTGGCGCGACGGTGGGGCGGCCTCGCCATGGTCGGCGATGGCGTGAACGACGCGCCCGCGCTCGCGACCGCGACCGTGGGCGTGGCGATGGGCGGCGCGGGCACCGACGTGGCGCTGGACACGGCGGACGTCGTGCTGATGCGCGACGACCTGGAGGGAATCCCGTTCGCGATCTGGCTGGCGCGCAAGGCGCGCCGCGTGACGGCGCAGAGCCTCTCCCTGGCGTTCGGCGTCATCGGGATCCTGGTCGCGAGCACCCTGGCCGGGTTCCTGCCCCTGTGGCTCGCCGTCGTCTGCCACGAAGGGAGCACGCTGCTCGTGATCGCGAACGGCGTGCGGCTCCTCGGCATCCGGCACCCGGAGTTCGACCTGGAATGACGCCGGTCCCCCACGGTTGGCTGTCGCTCGCGCTCCCGGCTCTGCTCCTCGCCATGGTCGCCCTGTCCTCGCCCGGATGCGGCCGCAAGGCGCCCGAGCCGGCGGCGGCGGCGGCGCCCTCCTCCCCCTACGACACGGGCCCGCGCGCGGGCGAGTTCCCGGTCGCGGAGCGTCTTGCGGAAAAGGGGCGGGATCTCTTCAAGCAGAAGGCCTGCACCGCCTGCCACGCCTTCGGCCGGCTCCTGACCGGCCCCGACCTGCGCGGCGTATCGATGCGGCGGAGTACCCGATGGATGGAGATGCAGATCCTGCATCCCGACGTCATGGTGACGGAGGATCCGATCACGATCGATCTGTACAACACCTATCTCGTGCGGATGGCGAACCAGGGACTGACGCCGGACGAGGCGCGGTGCGTGATCGAATATCTGAAGTGGGTGGACGAGGACTCGACGAAAGCGCCCGTCATCCCGCCCTCGACGAATCCGCCCGCGGCACCGCCCGCGACGCCGACGTCCGGCGGCTAGCTCCCCTCCGCGATCTCCCGCAGCTTCTCGCGCGAAGGGATCAGGAAGCGGTTTTCTCCCGAGATCACGATCCGCTCGCGCCCCCAGCGCGACAGCACCCGGATCGACGATTCCACGGTGGTGCCCACGAGGTCCGCGATCTCCTGCCGCGTGAGCTGGATCGGGATCTCGATCCCCCCCTTCACCTCCTTGCCCAGCCGCTCGGCCAGGGTCAGGAAGAGCTGCGCGATCCGCGCGTCCACTTTCTGGCCGCGCATCTCTTGGAGCTTCCGCGCCATGGCCACGACCAGCTTCGTCAGCTCGCGGATGATCGCGCGCGCGAAATCGGGATTGCGGTCCAGGAGCTCGAAGTAGTCGCGGCGCGGGAGCGTGAGCAGCACCACCGGCTCCATGCAGACGGCGCTCGCGGGATAGGGGATGTAGTTGTAGACCGCGATCGCGCCCACCGGCTCCCCCTCCTCGAACAGCTCGAGAATCGTGTCGCCGGTGTCGCCGTGCGTCACGATCTTCACCCGACCTTTGACGACGATCGTGAGCTGCTCGGCGGGATCCCCCGCGCGCCAGAGAAAATCGCCGCGATCGTAGTTCCGTAGCGCGGCCAGGGCGGCCAGCCGCTTCTGGTCCTCGGCGGATAGCCCCCGGAAGAGCGGCGTGGCCCGGATCGCCTGCAACACGCGCTCGGACTCGGAGATCAGCGGCATGCGAGGTCTCCTCGTATGACGGGCGTCATACCCACGAGCTTATACCACGCGCAAGCCCATGGGAGCAGCCGCGTTTCGCCCGAGCGCCGGGGCGAACAATCTTCGTCCGGTATGACCCCGGTCATCGCGGCACGGTGGCCTCCGGGCCGAAACTTCCTATCGTTGGTAGTGAACGATGTCGCCTCGCCACGGAGGAGAGTGATGGAAGCCACGACCTTGATCGAGCGCCTGAAGCGCGACCACGAGCGCGTGCTCCGCGACGTCACGGAGCTGGAGGGCGCGCTCGCCCGTCCCGCGGCCCGGCCAGACGGCCCCGCCGCCGACGACCGGATCGAGCGCGTGCTCGCGATGCTCGAGCGCCAGTTCCAGACGCACATGGCGGCGGAGGACCAGCTTCTGTATCCCGCGATCGCGCGGGCCATCCCGGCGTCGGCGCCCAGCCTGGAGCCGCTCCACGACGAGCACGCGGAGCTCCGGCAGATGCTCCATCGCCTCCAGGCCACGCTCCGGGAGAGCGCGAGCGCCGATCGCGACGAACAGATTCCGATCCAGGTGCACGACCTGGCCGACCTGCTCCGGCTGCACATCCGCAAGGAAGAGTCGCTCGTGTTCCACGTGGCCGCGCGCCTCCTCGCTCCCGAGGAGATCGCCGCGGTCCTGCACCGCATGAATGCCGAGCCCCGCGGCGAGGCCGCGGGGGAGAAGCGTTCCCTCATGAAGAAAGGAAGCTCCCGATGAACCGCTCGATCGCCTTCGCCTCGTTCCTCGTCCTCCTTCTGGCCGCCGCCGGCTGCGGCAGCAAGTCCGAGCCGCAAGGCGCCGGGTCGGGCTCGGGCGCGACCGCGGTGTCGCCGTACGACGGCGGTCCGCGCGCCGGCGATTTTCCCGTGGAGCCCGCGATGGCCGCGCAGGGCGAGGCGCTGTTCAAGACCAAGGGGTGCACCGCCTGCCACGCCTACGGCAAGCGCATCACCGGACCGGCCCTGAAGGGGGTCACGCAGCGCCGCACCGCGGCCTGGATGGAACAGCAGATCCTCCACCCCGAGGTCATGACGAAGCAGGACCCGATCTCGAAGCAGCTCCTCGGGACCTACATGGTGCAGATGTCGAACCAGGGCTTGAAGCCCGAGGAGGCCAAGGCCGTCATCGAGTATCTGAAGAAGCTGGACGAGGACTCTTCCGAGACGCAGCAGGCCGGCGTCGGCAAGTGACCATGTACCCAAGGGGGTTGTCCATGAAACGCTGGATGCTGGCGGCGACGGCGCTGGTGGTCCTCGCCGGCGGCGCCGCG
>DATJEJ010000143.1:0-5194 GCA_035496795.1 Candidatus Omnitrophota bacterium | reverse complement strand
GGAAGCTCGACGCCAGCGCCAGCGCGAGCCCCAGGTCGGCCGCCGGCTCGTCGAGGCGGATGCCGCCCGCGACGTTCACGAAGACGTCGGCGCCCGCGAGCGAGAGGCGCGCGCGCTTCTCCAGCACGGCGATCACGACGGCGAGGCGCTTGACGTCCACGCCCTGCGCCACGCGCTGCGGATTGGCGAAGTGGGTGGGCGCGACCAGCGCCTGGACTTCGACCAGGAGCGGGCGCGTCCCCTCGACCGACGCGACCACGGCGGAGCCGGGCACCGGCTCCCCGCGCTCGCGCAGGAGCCGCTCCGAGGGGTTCGTGACCTCGATGAGCCCGTCGCCCCGCATCTCGAAGACGCCGATCTCGTGGGTGGAGCCGAACCGGTTCTTGGCCGCGCTCAGGATGCGATAGCCGTGGTGCGCATCCCCTTCGAGATACAGCACCGCGTCCACCATGTGTTCGAGGGTGCGCGGCCCCGCGACCGAACCTTCCTTGGTGACGTGGCCGATCAGGAGCACCGGAAGGCCGCGCTCCTTGGCGAGGCGCAGGAGGCGGAGCCCGCACTCCCGCACCTGGGAGACGCTCCCCGGCGCCGCGTCGAGCGTGGCGAGGGAGAGGGTCTGCACGGAGTCCACGACGAGGAGGGCGGGGTTCAGGCGATCCACCTCGGCCTCGATCGCCTCGAGGTCGACCTCGGCGTGGATCCAGAGGTTCTCCGATCGCCCGAGCAGCGCGGTCCGCTCGGCGCGCATGCGCGTCTGGCGCGGGGATTCCTCGCCGGAGACGTAGAGGACCGACCGTCCCGCCGCGCCCAGCGCGGCCGCCATCTCCAGCGCGAGGGTGGATTTTCCGATCCCGGGATCACCGCCGATCAGGACGAGGGAGCCGGGGACCAGACCGCCGCCCAGCACGCGGTCCAATTCGGCGATGCCCGTGCGCCAGCGGTCCTCGGCGCCCGTCTCGATGGCTTCGAGGCGCACCGGGGCCGACGGCGCGACGCCGGCGTATCCCGCCGCGCGCCGCCCCGCGCCGGCCGCGCGCCGCGCGACACTCCCCGCGGGAGCCTCCGCGGCGCTGTTCCACGCCCCGCAGTGCGGGCACTTGCCGAACCACTTCGGGCTCTCATTCCCGCACTCGGCGCAGAAGAAGGGCCCCGCGGCGGCGCGCGCCCGGGAGGTCTCCTTACGCGGCACGATCGCTCCGGCCGGACCGCGCCACGTCAGAAGAGCCCGATCTTGAGGTAGCGCTTCGGATTCTTCCGGATGTCCTTCACCAGCTCGTTCGTGTTCCGGATCGTCTCGCGCATCTCGGTGTAGAGGGTCGTGTCGGCGATGGCGCGCCCCACCGAGCCCTGGTTCGACTCCACCTTCGCGGCGACGCGCTGGAGCGAAGCCGCGGTCGCCGAGAGCTGGTCGGCCAGGTCGGAGAGCTTGCGCGAGGCCGTGTCGAAGTTATGGAGCGACGTGTTCACCTGGTCCTTGTTCTGCGATGCGATTGCGCGGATGTCGTGCGCCGCCGCCTTGAAGTCGAGGATCGCCTGGCGCAGGTCCTGGCGGTTGTCGCCGAGCGCCGAATTGAGCGACCCGGAGGCGCGCTCCATGTTCCTCGAGGTGCGCTCCACGGTCGCGGGATCGACGGCGTCGAGCATCACGTTGAGCCGCGAGGAGAGCTCGGTCGCCTCGATCAGGAGATCGCCCGCGCCGGAGATGACCTCCGGAACGCCCGACTGGAAGCGGCCGGGGATGGGCTTCGTGTGGTCGTAGCGCCCCGGCGCCGTCCCGGGCTCGAGGGCGAGAAACTTCTCTCCCATGAACCCGATGTTCGCGATGCGGAGCGAGGCGTCGGGGTGGAGGATGACGTCCCGGTCCAGCTCCAGCTCCACGCGCACGGCCTGATCCTCCAGCTTGACGTCGGTGACGGCGCCCTTCCGGACGCCGCGCACGTTGACCGGATCCCCCTCGGCCAGGTTTCCAACCTCCTGGAAGCGCGCGGTGTAGGTCATCTTCTTCTTCCCCAGCCGGTACTCCTTGATCCAGATCACGCCCGCGAGCAGCAGCGCCAGGGCAGCCAGCCCCATGATTCCGACCTGCACCGCGTTCCTGCGCGATGGATTCATCCGGCCCCCGTCATGTGGGAAGGAGCGGCCCCTCGGAGGACCCCTCGATGAACTGCCGCAGCGCCGGGTCGGTGGTCGCCTGGATCTCGTCCGGCGTCCCCATGGCGTGGATCCGCCCCTCGTGCAGCATGGCGATGCGGTCGGCGATATGATAGGCGCTCCGCATGTCGTGCGTCACGGCGATCGACGTCATGCCCAGACGCTGCTGCAGGCGCCGGATGAGCTGGTTGATCAGGTCCGACGTGATCGGATCCAGCCCCGTCGTCGGCTCGTCGTAGAGCATGATCTTGGGGTTCAGCACGAGGGAGCGGGCGAGCGCGGCGCGCTTCTTCATCCCGCCGCTCAGGCTGGAGGGGCGCATCCGCTCGCTCCCCTCGAGCCCCACCAGCGCGAGCTTCTCGGAGACGACGATCTCGATCTGGGTCTCGGGCATCGGCGTGTGCTCGCGGAGCGGCAGTCCCACGTTCTCGCCGATGGTCATCGAGTCGAAGAGAGCGCCCCCCTGGAAGAGCATCCCCATGCCGCGTCTGAGCTCGAGCAGCTCCTTCTCGGGGAGGTGCTCCACCTCCATCCCGTTCACGCAGACGTGCCCCCGGTCGGGTGCCAGGAGTCCGACGACGTGCTTCAAGAGCACCGACTTTCCGGTGCCGCTCCGCCCGATGATGACCATGCATTCGCCGCGGCGCACCTCGAGGTTCAGGCCGCGGAGAACGTCCTTCCGGCCGAGCCGCTTCCAGACGTCCTGGAACTCGATCGCGGCGTCCGACCGCGCCTGCGGCGCCGGCTCAGGCCCCCGATCATGCCCCCGATCAGGCAAAGATCACCCGGAAGAGGAAGGACGCGAGCAGATAATCCACGATCAGGATGAGGAGGCAGGAGGCCACGACGGCGTGCGTGGTCGCCACGCCCACGCCCTCGGCGCCCCCCTCGCTCTTCAGCCCGAAGTAGCACCCCATCATCGCGATGATCCCTCCGAACGCGAACGACTTGATGAGCCCGGAGAAGACGTCCTGGATCTGGAAGAAGAGCCTCAAGCCGCTCACGAAGGTGTGCGAGGAGACGCCCATCGTGAGGACGGCGACGAGCCACCCGCCGAAGATCGCCACGATGTCGGCGAAGATGGTGAGGGCCGGGAGCATGAGGACGGCGGCCAGGAAGCGCGGCACGACGAGGAAGCGGGTGGGGCTGATGCCCATCGTTTCCATGGCGTCCACCTGCTCCGTGACACGCATGGTGCCCAGCTCGGCCGCGATCGAGGCGCCGACCCGCCCCCCCACGACGAGCGCGGTGAGGACCGGTCCCAGCTCGATCACCACCGACTTCCCGATGACCGTGCCCAGGTAGAGCATCGGCACGTAGTCGCGCATCTGGTAGAGCGCCTGCACCGCGGTCACCGCGCCCGTGAAGAGCGCGACGATCACGGTCAGGGGCATCGAGCCCACCCCGATGTGCGCCATCTGGTCGATGATGAGCCCGGGACGGCCCAGCGCGGCCGGGATCTGCCGGTGGACCTTGCCGACCAGGATGAAGACCTCGCCGACGTCCCCCAGCCACCCCATGGCGACGCGCTCCGGCCAGGTGTTCTGCGACGGCTCGGCGGGTTCGGTCAAGGCGATGCGTGGACTCCGTCGCGGCCGCGCGTGCGCGCCGGACTAGACATGGGGCCCGCGCGGCTCGGGCACGTTCCGCAGCGAGTCGAAGCGCGTGCACTCGCCGAGGAAGGCGAGGTCCACGCTTCCGGTCGGACCGTTGCGCTGCTTGGCGATGATGATCTCCGCCTTGCCGTCCTTCTTCTCGGGGTCGGTCTCGTAGATGTCGTGGCGGTAGACGAAGAGGACCACGTCGGCGTCCTGCTCGATGGCGCCCGACTCGCGGAGATCGGACAGCATGGGGCGCTTGTCGCCGCCCCGCATCTCGACGGCGCGCGAGAGCTGCGAGAGGGCGACCACGGGGACGTTCAGCTCCTTCGCCATGATCTTGAGCGAGCGCGAGATCGCGGACATCTCCTGCTGGCGGTTCTCGGCCCGCGAGGGGCCGCGCACCATCTGCATGTAGTCCACGAAGATGATGCCGAGGTCGCCGGCGGCGGCCAGGCGGCGCGCCTTGGCCTTCATCTCGAGGATGCCGAGCGAGGGGCTGTCGTCGATGTAGATCGGCGCCTGATGGAGCTGCGCGGCCGCGTTCTGGAGCCGCTTGTATTCGTCATAGCTCGCGTACCCGCGGCGGATCTTGTGGATGTCCACGCGCGCCATCGAGCAGAGGAGGCGCTGCACCAGCGATTCCTTCGACATCTCCAGGCTGAAGATCGCGACCCCCGGGCCGGGCTTCCCGCGCGTGCCCACCGCGACGTTCTCGGCGATGTTGAGCGCGAACGAGGTCTTCCCCATCGAGGGGCGGCCGGCGATCACGACGAGGTCGGCCCGCTGGAACCCCGCGGTCATCTCGTCGAGATCGACGTACCCGCTCGGGATCCCGGTCACGTGGACCTTCCGCTTGCGATACTCGTCGATGGCCTCGAACGCGGCCAGCACCAGGCGGTTCATCGGCACGAAGCCCTGGCGGAGCTGGTCGTTCGCGATCTCGAAGATCCGCTGCTCGGAGCGGTCGAGCAGGTTCTCCACCTCCTCGGCCTCGGCGAACGCTTCGTCGGAGATGGTGTGCCCTGCCTCGAGCAGCCGGCGCAGCGTCCACTTGTCGAGGACGACCTTGCAGTAGTGCTCCACGTGCCCCGGCGAGGCGACGTGCTGGTCGAGCGACGTGAGATAGCTGTAGCCGCCGCACGCCTCCAGCTGATTCCGCTTCCGCAGCTCCTCGGACACCGTGACCAGGTCGATCGCGGCGTTCTTCTCGTAGAGCGCCATCATCGCGGTCCAGATCTCGCGGTGGCGCGGGACGTAGAAGGCGTCCTTGCTGCGCACGATCTCGACCGCGTGGCCCACTGCGTCCCGCGAGAGCAGCATGGATCCGAGGATCGCCTTCTCGGCTTCCTCGGCCTGGGGCGGGACGCGCGGCCCTTCCACCTTGAGCGGCGCGGGCGCGGCGCCGCCGAACGCGCGCCGGGGATCAGTCGCCATGGGTTCCT
>DATJEJ010000142.1:0-4238 GCA_035496795.1 Candidatus Omnitrophota bacterium | reverse complement strand
GGCTGGTGGACGACGTGGCCCGCGCAGCCCGTGAACGGCTTCGTGATCAGCGACTACGTGCAGTATGACGACGGCTCGTGGCCCTCGCGCGATTCGCGCAGGACCTACCCCGCCGACCTGGACGCGCTCACGAAGCAGCTGCGCCGCTCCCCGGAGAGCGTCTCGTGGGCCGAGCTCTTCCAGTTCGTCCCCGCGTTCGACACCACCAAGGTCACGCCGCGCCAGGAGCAGCTGGTCCACGACCTCAAGTGGATCTACGCCGCCGACATGACCTTCTATCGCGTGGGGCTGGAGCTCTATCACCGGAATCACCCCGACTTCATGACCGTCTACCTGCGCGGCACCGACGAGATCTCGCACCGCTACTGGGACATGGACATGCCCGGGACCTTCTCGCCTCCACTCAGCGACGCCGAGTACCAGTGGATGAAGAACCTGATCCCCAACTACTACGTGTTCACCGACCGCCTCATCGGCGGCCTCTTGAAAGAGGCCGATCCCTCGACGAACGTGCTCGTCACCTCCGACCACGGCTTCATGGGCGGCGGCAAGGGCGTCATGGCGCACAAGCTCGATGGGATCCTCTTCCTGCAGGGACCCGGCGTGAAGCCGGGCGTAACCATCTCGGGCGCGACGGTGCTCGACATCACGCCGACGATCCTCGCCCTCTACGGGCTTCCCACCGCCGCCGACATGGACGGCCGCCCGATCGAGGACGCGCTGAAGCCCGCGGTCATGAAGCGGATCTCGCGCGAGAAGGGGCTCAAGACGTACGAGACGGCGGCCTCGGCGCGCCGCGAGGGGGAACAGCCGATCGCCTCCCCCGTGGACCAGGAGCTTCGCGAGCGACTCCGCTCGCTCGGCTACATCCAGTAGGGCGGGGCGACGGGATGCGCGCGATCCGCTAGGATCGCCGGCGCCATGACCATCCTCGATTCCACGCTCTGGATCGCGGCCGGCTCCTTCGGCGCCGGGCTCCTCGGCGCCCTCACCGGTCTCGGCGGCGGGATCGTCATCGTCCCGCTCCTCACCCTCGTCTTCCACGTGCATCTTCGCTACGCCATCGGCGCGGCGCTCGTCTCGGTGATCGCGACCTCCTCGGGCGCGGCCGCGGCGTACGTGCGCGAGGGGTACACGAACATCCGCGTCGCGATGCTCCTGGAGATCGCGACGGTGATCGGGGCTCTGCTCGGCGCGTACGCGGCCGCCTTCGTCGCGCCGCGAGCGCTCGCGGTCGCCTTCGCGGTCATCCTGCTCTACTCGGCCTATCGTTCGCTTCGCCCCCTGCCCGACCGCGCCTCGGCCGCGCCGCCGCATCCCCTGGCCGTGAGGCTCCGCCTGAACGGCACGTGGCCGGCCCCTGGCGGGGAGCAGTCCTACACCGTCCGGCACGTTCCCGGCGGGTTCGCGATCATGATCGTGGCGGGCGCCATCTCGGGGCTGCTCGGGATCGGATCGGGGGCGCTCAAGGTGCTGGCGCTGGACCAGGCGATGCGGCTTCCGTTCAAGGTCTCCACCGCGACCAGCAATTTCATGATCGGGGTCACGGCCGCGGCGAGCGCGGGGATCTATCTGCGTCGCGGCTACGTGGATCCGGGGCTCGCGCTGCCGGTGATGCTGGGCGTCCTGGCGGGCGCGCTCGTGGGAGCGCGCATGATGGCCGCCGCGCGCACGCGGCATCTGCGCACGCTGTTCACGGGCGTGATCGTCGTGCTTGCGATCGAGATGCTGGTGCGCGCGGCGCGGGGGGAATTCTGATGGCCGACGACATCGACGGCGCCGTGGCCCGGCCTCCCGAGCGCCCCGAGAGCGCCCTTCAGCTCTGGATCGGCCGCGTCCTTCGCGGCGGCGTCTTCGTGGCAGCCCTCGTCGCCGTATTCGGGGGGCTGATCTACCTCCGGCGGCACGGCGCGGCTCTTCCCGAGTACGCCACGTTCCATGGCGTTCCAAACGGACTCGACAGCGTACACGGCATCATCCGCGGCGCGTTGCAGGGGCGCGGCCGCTGGATCACCCAGCTCGCGCTGCTCCTCCTGATCGCCACGCCGGTGGCACGCGTGGCGCTCTCGGTCGCCGCGTTCGCCAAGGAGCGCGACGGGATCTACGCCGCGATCAGCGCGTTCGTGCTCGCGCTCCTGCTGTACAGCTTTCTCGGGGGGAGTTTCTAGCGGGCGGGCTCGAACAGCTCGACGACGTTCCCCGACGGATCCTCGCAGAGGATCTGCTTCCCTCCCGGCCCTTCCACGATCTCGTTTCGAAAGGCCACGCCCTTCGCGCGAAGCGCCGCGACGAAGCTCGCGAGGTCTTCGACCTCGATCACGAAGCGGTTCCATCCGCCCGGCTCGGGCTTCCGCCCGTCGGGCATGGGTCGCGCCGCCGACGCCATCGGCCCCGCGGCCCAAAGGGTCAGGTCGCCGCGCGTGAGGATGGCCATGGCCGGGCCAAACTGCTGCTTCACCTCGAAACCCAGGGCCCCCGAATAGAACGCGACCGCGGCGTCGACTTCATGAACGATGTAGCGGACCGTAGTCATGGGAAGAGTATACTCGGGCTCCTCGCTGCTTGGACGATTTGCGCGCACCCCAGTTTGAGCCGGTATGAACCGGCCGTCGTGGAGGCACCGTGATCGCGCCCCTCGCTCCCCGGTACCGTTCTGTCCCGCTGTTCCTGGCGCTCGCCCTTGTGTGCTCCGGCACGGAGGCTCTTGCCGCCTGGCCCCAGCACCCCTATGTCTACCCGCCGGTCGCTCCCTCGTCGGGGGACCAGGTACTGGCTCAGGTTCTGGCCGATGGGGCCGGCGGCGCTTTCTTCCTCTTCACGGACAGGCGTAGCGGAACGGAGGACGTTTACGTTCAGCGCCTGAACGCCAAGGGTGACCTCGCGCCGGGCTGGCCCACGAGCGGAGTGCAGGTGGCCCCGATCGCCGGGCAGAAGCTCCAGCCGCAGATGACGAATGACGGGTCGGACGGCGTGATCGTCGTGTGGGCGGACCGTCGCTCCGGTAACGGCGATATCTACGCCCAGCGTGTCCAGGGAAACGGCAGCCTGGCGGGGGGAAGCTGGCCTTCGACCGGGCTCGCGATCTCCGCGTTGATCTACAACGAGCGGCGGCCCCAGGTCTGCTCGGACGGGAACGGGGGCGCGCTGATCAGCTGGGAGCTCTCCTTCAGCAACACCGACACCGACGTCTACGCCTCGCATGTCACGGGCGGCGGAAGCATCGTCTTCAGCTGGTCCCTCGACAACAGCCTCCAGGACGCGCGCCAGATCTCGATGGCGACGGACGGGTCGGGTGGGTTCTTCGTCGTCTACCAGGACTCTTCGTCTCTGTACAGCGGCCATCCTCAGATCTACGGACTGCGGTCCAATGGATCGGGGACGCTGATCGTCAACCCTACCCGGATCCTGCTCGAAGGAGGTCTGTACACCGACGTCAACCCCCGTGCGGTCGCCGACGGAAGCGGGGGATTCCAGCTCATGTGGGAGACGAACGAGTCGCACGCCAACTACGATCTCCGAACCCAGCGCTACACCTCCAACTTCACGGCGACCGGCTATGGCCTGTACACCAGCTTCGGGCTCGACAGTCCCGACTACAACGGGATCCCGGACGGCACGGGCGGCGTGATCGTCTCGTGGCAGGAACGGTTCGGGCATAGCATGATCAATCGCGCCAGCGCGAACGGCGCGGCGCTCGGCTGGCCCGTGGATCTCGGGAGCATCGGATTCGGCCTTCCCGCCGCGATCGCGACCGACGGCTCCGGAGGCGCGATCGAAGCAACGGGCAATGGCAATCTCTACGTCCAGAGACTCCCGGCAGACGGTGGGAGCGTGGCTCACTGGGGATCGGGTGTCGCCGTGAATCTGAACGGCTTCTTTGGTCCGATCGGCGCGGCGTCGGACGGAGCGCACGGCGCGATCGTCGGCTGGGGCTATCCCGATCCGGTCGCGATGCAGGTGCACGCCCAGCGTATCGACCGCTTCGGCGCGCTCGCGAATCCGGAGCCCGCGATGTCCGGGGTGACGGACGTCCGCGGGGATCAGGGGGGACACGTTCGGCTGCTGTGGAACGCCAGCTACCTGGACGCGGATCCTTACTACTCGATCTCGAGCTACTACGTCTGGCGGCAGGCGCCGGCGTCGCTGGCCACCGCGGCGATCCAGCACGGCGCGCGCTGGGTCGACGATCCCGCGGCGCTCCAGGCGGCGATCGGAACCGGTTCCTCGGCGACGCGGCT
>DATJEJ010000141.1:0-15149 GCA_035496795.1 Candidatus Omnitrophota bacterium | reverse complement strand
CCGCGCTCGAAGCCCCCGGCGCGCGGCGCCTGGATCTCGGCGCCATGACCCTCCTGCCCGGCCTGATCGACGCACACACGCACCTCACCTACCTCTGGTCCGACACCACGCACGCTCCGAACTACCTGAACGACTACCTCGGCTCCCCGATCGTGGTCGCGTTCGAGGCCGGCAAGAATGCCGAGCGCACGCTGCGCGCCGGCTTCACGACCGTGCGCGAGATGGGGGACGCGGACGGAATCGACCTCGCGCTCGCGCAGGCGATCGGTCGCGGTCTGGTGAATGGGCCGCGGCTGATCGTGGCGGGACCCATCTATCCGCCCGGGGGCGGCCGTCCCGACATCCACTGGCCCCCGGACGGCACGGCCGCGAACGCGGCGGAGATCGCGAAGAAGGCGCGCGAGTACCTGGGAAGCGGATGCGACTGGGTGAAGATCTACGAGACCGGCGGCACCTTCGACGACACGTCCGGCACCCCCTTCTACACCAGCGAGGAGATCCGTGCCGCGGTGGAGGCGGCGCACCCGCGCGGGCGCTGGGTAGCGGCGCACGCGATGGGACTGGAGGGCGCGCGGCGCGCGGTGGAGGCGGGGGTTCGCTCCCTGGAGCACGGCTCGCGCCTGGACGCGAAGACGGCTCGCGAGATGGCGCGGCGCGGCACCTACCTCGTGCCGACGCTCTACCACCTGCAGTGGTATTCGGATCACGGCGCGGCACTCGGATACGCGCCCGGGTACGCCGAGCGGCTCGCGGCCCTGCAGAAGGAGCAGTTCGCCTCGCTGGCGCTCGCGCGGCGCGCGGGGGTCCGGATCGGCAGCGGGTCGGACGCGGTGTACACGATGCACGGCGAGAACGCCCGGGAGCTGGTCTGGATGGTGCGGGCCGGCTTCACGCCGGTCGAGGCGCTCCGCGCGGCCACGTCGGTGAATGCCGCGCTGCTCGGCCTGGAGCACGAGATCGGCCGGATCGAAACCGGCTACGCCGCCGACCTCGTGGGGGTGCGGGGCGATCCGTCGCGCGACATCCATGCGGTGCTCGCGCCGTCGTTCGTGATGAAGGCCGGGCGGGTCGTCCTTTCGCCCTGAGGCGCTACTCGTCGAAGAGGACGGTGCTCTCCTCGTAGAACCGGACGTGCCCCTGCTCCACCCGCTCCCGCATCCACGATCGAAGCCACGCCTGCTTCTCCTCGCGCGAGGTCTCTCCGTCGGCGAGCAGATCGAGCGGCAGGTTCACGCGCAGGGCGCGCCACCGGACGAGATGGCGCGTGATCCCCGCCGGCACCCGCTCACCGGTCGCGGCCAGCTCCAGCACCTCGGCCGGGGCGTAGCGCGGAAAGACCACGATCGCCTCGGCATCGGGAATCCGCTCGAGCGCGGCCTCGACCGAATCGGAGCCCACGCGGTAGACGCGGGTCTTCTCGCGATAGGCTTCGACCACACGGTTCAGGGTCCGGTTCTGCTCCGCGAAATCGCCGGGAGCGGAGAGCGCGATCGCCCCGCCGGTCGAGGCGGCGTAGGCGATGATCTCGCGGCGCGCGAGCAGGGCGCGCGCGTGGGCCTGCGATTCGCGAGAACAGGCGATCCCCGGCACCGACGAGAGGAGCTGGAAGAGGGAACCCGCGTCCGCGCCCGCCAGCGCGTGATTCCAGGTGAGCAGCCGCACGTCGGGTTCCTCGTAGGGCACGACCTGGACCGCGAAGTGGGGAAGGCCGATCGCGCGCGCGGCCTCGCTCCGGTTGGCGCCGTCGAGCACGACGTAGCGCTCCTCGCCGGTCGCCGCGACCGGCGTGACGATGGGCGGATTGCGAAGCACCGCCTCGCTGCGCAGCCGCGCGGTGAGCGGAGCCATGCGGTGCTCGTCGTGGCGCTCGTGGGGAATCAGGCAGTCCACGGGCACCACGCGAAGGTCGGGAAGAGCGAAGCTCCGGGCCGGAAGATCGGTCATGGGCCCGGGAATCTACCATGTCCCGGTCCGCGCCGGGCGGCGCGACCGGGGCACCGGAAACGCGAGAGCCCGCGACGACTGCACGTCGCGGGCTCTCGCTCTATGAGTTCCGGCGCGCGGGGCAGGCTGCCGTATCCGGGACATACACGATCTTTGTGGACGCCAAGTGGGCAGTCTCCAGCCCGCCAGACGCGGCCGGCTAAGGCATCAACCGCTCGGATCGACGCTTGCTAAGTTCGGTATGACTCCTGGACTACGCGCATCGCAGGATGTATCCGCTCCGGCCGACTGCTGCCGGGCCGCGCTCTCCCGCGAACCGTCTGCCGCTGCGCGCCGCCACCCGTTCACTACTGCAATCAGTATGCCGGGGTCGGGCCTTCTCCGGGCCGGAACGATCCATTGGGAGCGCGCCACTTACGAGCGACTTCCGCACGCGTCTCGCTTGCGGCTACCATCCCTTCTGTCACCCTGGCAGGACCGGCCTGACGATCTGTCGCCTAGTAGCGCGACTCGCTGATCTGGACGTCCGCCTTCTCCCAGGCCTTCTTGAAGCGCTGCATCTCGGGCCCGCTCGCCTCCCCGGAGGCCTTGACCGCTTCGGCCAGTCCGTACAGCGACCAGCCGTTCTCGGGATAGCGCTTCAGGTCCTCGCGATAGACGTCCGCCGCTTCGCGCGTCCGTCCGGCCCCGAGCAGCACCGCGCCGAGCGCCTGGCGCGCGGTGCCGTACCAGGGCGGCGGCTCGTCGTAGCGGAGCGAGTCCTGCATGGTGGCCGCCTGCGTCAGCAGGCGCACGGCCTCTTCGGTCGACCCGGCCCGGGCCGCGATCTCCCCCTGGAGCAGCACCGACGCGAAGTCGAGGAGCGGGCGCGCGGGGTTCAGCCCGAACGCGGCGTCGGCCGGAAGCCGCGCCGCGATCGCGGCCAGACTGTCGTTCTCGATGCCGGCCTCGGTGCCCCGGCCGGTCGCGGCCAGCGCCAGGCCGCGCGCGTAGTGCCAGATGCCCGTCGTGACCTGCATGGCGGCGGGAGGCGCCGGCAGGGCCAGGATCTCGTTCCACTTCCCGAAGCGCGCGGGCGTGTAGTACTCCACCGCGCGGAAGAACTCCATCGGCTGCATCTGCTGCACCATCTCCCAGGGCACCGCCTCCAGCAGCTCCTTGGCGGCCGCCGCCGCCGCCGCGCTCCTCCCGGCGGAGCAGAGCGCCGACCACCGCATGTGGATGTTGTGCGGGTAGTACATCATCCGGTAGATGGTCTGGACGTCGTAGCGCTTCAGGTAGTCGCGATCGACGCGGATCGCGCGGGCGTTGATGTCCGCGGCGTCGTCGTAGCGGCCCACGCGCAGGTAGATGTGCGACGGCATGTGGATCAGGTGCCCGGCCTCGGGGGTGAGCTTGGCGAGCCGGTCGGCCGCCGCCTCCGCGCGCTCCGGATGCGCCGATGCCTCCATGGCATGCAGGTAGAAGTGGAGGGCGCCGGTGTGGCGCGGGTTCTTCTGGAGCACCCCCTCCAGGATCGAGACGATCTCATCGGCTCCCGGCTTGGGCGCTCCGTTCGCGTCGTAGAGATCCCACGGCCGGAGATCCATGAGCGCCTCGGCGCACAGGACCGAGGCATCGGGGTCGTTGGGGTAGCGGCTCTTCAGCGAGCGCATCGCGTCGGCGTAGGCGCTGTCGCGCGGGGCCCGGTTCTCGCCCGCGGGCTCGGCGTAGCGGGAGGACAGCGCCTCGATGTAGGCGCGGTCGGCCTCGGGCGCCGCGCCGGCGAGCGTCCTGGCGCGGGCCAGGGCCTCCAGCGCCTGCTTCTCGGCGTCGGGACTCATCGGCATGTTGATGTTCGGCCCGAGCGCCAGCGCGATCCCCCACCATGGCATCGCGCACGCGCTGTCGATCCGCGCCGCTTCACGGAACGAGCGGATCGCCTCGTCGTGATTGAACGCGTAGCAGAGCCGAAGTCCCTGATCGAACAGCTTCTGGGCCCTGGCCGACCGGGTCCCGATCGGGTGATGGACCTCGCCCAGCCCGGTGAACATCGGGATCGCGGCGGCGGAGGGCGACGAGGCGCCGTGCTGGTGCTGAGCCGCGGCCGGATCCGCGGCGAACGCGACGGCGAGAGCGAACAACGGCAAAACGACTCGTTTCATGGGAACCTCCCATGGGCCTAAAGGAGCATCCGCGTCGGACCGGGAGAGTCTACCAACGGGAAACGGCCTTCGGTATAGTCAGCCCGCCTTGAGCCCGACCCCTCACACCCAACGGCCATGTCGGTAACCCGAAGCGTCATTTCCTGGCTGGCGACCCAGCGCGCCTTCACGCGCACGGTCGGCGGCACCGGGATGCGCCTGGGGTTCGCCCGCCGCTTCATCGCGGGGGAGACCCTGGAAGACGCGCTCGAGGCGGCGGCTTCCCTGAATCGCTGCGGCCTCCAGGTGATCCTGAACCACCTGGGCGAGCACGTGCGAAACCAGGACGAAGCCCGCGACTCCTACCGCTCCTACTACGAAATCCTCCAGCAGTTGTCCCGGCGAAAGCTGGACGCCACGATCACCGTCAAGCCGACGCAGATCGCGCTGGAGCTGGACTACGACCTGTGCCGCGAGCTGACGCTGCGGCTGGTGCGTGACGCCGCGGCGGTGGGGAACTTCGTGGAGATCGACATGGAGCACTCGGGCACGACCGAGGCCACGGTGTCGCTCTTCGAGTACATCCGCCGCGAGCACGACAACGTGGGGCTGGCGGTCCAGTCCTGCCTGCGCCGGACGCGCGCCGACCTGGAGCGGCTGAAGCCGCTGCGCCCGAAGATCCGCCTCGTGAAGGGGGCCTACCTCGAGCCGCACGACGTCGCGTTCGCCGAGAAGCGCGAGGTGGACGAGTCCTACAGCCAGCTCATGCGCGTGCTCTTTTCGGACGGCTTCTTCCCGGCGATCGGCACGCACGACGAGAAGCTCCTCGCCGAGGCCAAGGCGCTCGCCAGGGAATACGGACGCCGTCCCGAGGAGTGGGAGGTGCAGATGCTCCTCGGCGTGCGGCGCAATCTTCAAGACGAGCTGGTCCGCGAGGGATACCGGATGCGGGTCTACGTCACGTACGGCACCGAATGGGTCCCGTACTTCATGCGGCGCCTGGCCGAGCGTCCCGCCAACGTGGGATTCGTGCTCCGGAGCCTGATGAAGGGGCGCTAGCCCACCACGGTCCGTTCGGCCCGCTCGGCCAGCTCCGCGAGATTCGCCACCGCGATGTCGGGCGACCCCGCGCGCGCATGCGGGCGCGCCACGTACACGACGGTGAGTCCGAGCGCGCGCGCCGTGGCCAGGTCGTAATCGGCGTACGCCGACACGTGCCACCACCATGGGCCCGGCGCCACTCCGAGCCGCGACGACGCGGCGTGCCACATCCGCGCGTCCGGCTTGTAGGCGCCGACGTCCTCCGCGCAGATCCACGCGTCCAGCCGGAATCCGAGCGCGGCCTGCACCTGCTCGCCGTGCTCGCGGTCGCTGTTCGTGGTGGCGGCGCAAGGCGCGATCGCCCGGAGTCGCCGGAGCGCGTCCCGCGAATCGGGGTAGAGCGGCCACGTTCCCGCGTCCCTGCCGATGGCGCGCGCGGCTTCCGGGTCGACCCCCAGCACGCGGACCAGGCTCTCGGCGGTGATCTCGGCGTAGGATCGAAAGGGGCCCGACTCCAGGCCGGCCTGAGCGTCGATCACGCGATCGAACGCATCGCCGTCCAACGCGAAGCCCAGGGGCTCGAGCGCGCCGGCCAGGCCGCGGCGCCAGTCGAGCACCGTGCCGAAGATGTCGAACGTGATGAGTTGCGGCCGCATGGCCGCCAGTCTGCCACGCTCCACGCCGCGGCGCAGCCCTGAAGACGCCGCCGGAGGAAGAACGATGAGGGAAGCCGAACGGATCGCGGACCTGCACCGCCGGGCTTTCGACGGCGACTCATGGCATGGACCCCACGTCTTCGAGATCCTGGAGGGCGTGGACGCGACCCGCGCCGCGCGGAAGCCGGTCGCCGGGGCGCACAGCGTCTGGGAGGTCGTGCTCCACATGAGAGCCTGGGAGGATGTCGTGCTCCGGCGTCTTCGCGGCGAGATCGTCGAGCTCACCGACGCCGAGGACTGGCCGCGAGCGGCCGATCCGTCCGCGGCCGCCTGGAAGACGGCGCTCGTCGCGCTGCGCGAGACTCACGACGAGCTCACCCGGACCATCGCGGCGATCCCGGACGAGCGGCTGGAGACGACGGCGCCGGGCGGGAGGACGACGCTCTACCGGCTGGCCCACGGCGCCGTGCATCACGCCCTCTATCACGCGGGACAGCTCGCCATCTTGAAAAAGGGGTAACCTCGATAGCGGCGGTCGGATCGGGCCGGCCGCGAAATCGTGGCCCCGTCAAGAACGGCCCGTTCCCGGCCGATCCATCTCCGCGGCGCTCCGCCTCGGCGGAGCACGGCAACTCCCCTGCATCCGAGGACCGAACCATGACCGTCGACCAACTGATCGCGCGCCTGGACCAGCTCTCCGCGGAGGGCGCTCCGCTCGAGCGCCTGCTGGAGGAGGCGGTGCGCGGGCTCCACGAGACCGATCCGCGCTTCCACTGGACCGGCGTCTACGAGCTGTTCGAGGACAACATGCTGCGGCTGGGGCCGTTCGTCGGCGCCCCGACCGATCACGTCTTCATCGGCGTGGGGAACGGCGTCTGCGGCACGGCGGTCGCCGAGCGGCGCAACATGAACGTCCCCGACGTGCGCGAGATCACGAACTACCTCGCCTGCAGCACCGAGACCCGCTCCGAGCTGGTCGTGCTCATCCGGGACGGCGATACGATCTACGGCCAGATCGACATCGACAGCCACCGCGTCGCCGCGTTCGACGAGAGCGCCGTCGGCGGCGTGCAGCGGGTCGCCGACTGGCTCGCCAAGGCGTACGCGGCGAAGGCCTCGCCCCGGCGCACGCCCGCCTGACCGGATGGCTTCGCCCCCGCACTCGTCGAGCCCGGAGAGCCGGATCGCGCGGCAGCTCGCGGAGGTGTGGAGCGAGACCGGTCTCGTGGCGGCGCTGGCCCGCGGCGCCGGCCTGCTGGCCGCCGGCGCCGATGGAGCCGCCTCGGCGCTCTTCCTGGTCACCGACGATGGAATCGCGGCCGAGGCGTGGCACCCGGACGGCGCCGCGGGCGACCTCGAGCGGCGGGTGCGGTTCCAGCAGGCGGCCCTCGAGGGGCCCCACGCCGATCCCCGTCACTACGGTCCCACCGGCGCTCTCGTGGCGCGGCGTACCGTGCCCACCCCCGCGGGGAACGCGCGCGTCACCCTCGTCTGGGTGCGGGAGGCGGGGTCCGAAGCGGCCGGCGCCGCCGCCGCCGCCGGCGCATCGATCCTCGACGTCCTCGTCTGGAAAGTCGCTTCGGTGCGCGACGGCGACTACCATCGCGCGCGTCAGGAGCAGTACGAGCGGTGGTTCAAGACGCTCGATGCGCAGCTCCGCATCCTCGACCGGGAACGGCAGAAGTTCGCCGCCGTCGCCAATCAGAGCGACACCTGCGCGTTCGTCACCGACGCCTCCCACGCGGTCACGTGGCACAACAAGGCGATGGCGCAGCTCTTCGGCCGCGAGGACGAGGGCTGGACCGGCCGGCCCTGCGGCGAGCTGTGCGAGCGCCTGGGATTGGTGGGCGAATCGGGCACGTGCGGCGGCTGCCCGGTCCGCCGCGCCTTCGAAACGAATACCGCCGTGCATCGCGAGGTGCACGCTCCGGACGGCCGCGAGCTGTACCTGACGGCGCTGCCGATCAAGGGCCCCGACGGGCGCGCGTTCGAGGTCCTCGGCCAGATCCAGGACCTCTCCAACCTCGAGGTGGTGCGGCGCGCCAAGGACCGTCTCCGGACCGTGATCTCCGGCGCGCCGATCGTGCTCTTCGCGGTCGACCGGGAGGGTCGCTTCACCCTCTCCGAGGGGAAGGGACTGGAAGCGCTCGGGCTCGCGCCGGGGGAAGTGGTCGGGATGTCCGCGTTCGAGATCTATCGGGACTCGCCGGGTATCGGGGCCGCCATCCAGCGCGCGCTGGCCGGAGCGACGGTGACCGATTCGGTCGAGCTGGGCACGCTGGCCTACGACGTCTACTACGTGCCGCTGCGCGATCCCGACGGCTCGATCCAGGGCGTGATCGGCGTCGCGACCGACATCACCGAGCGGCGGCGCGCCGAGCGTGCGCTCCAGGAGAGCGAGGAGAAGCTGCGCCACGCGCAGCGCCTCGAATCGGTGGGGAGCCTCGCCGGAGGGGTGGCGCACGACTTCAACAATCTCCTGACCGCGATGTTCGGCCACCTGAAGTTCCTCCGCGACAAGCTCGGCGCATCCGAGGAGCTGCGCGCCGAAGTGGAAGCCGTCGAGCACGCCGCAAACCGGGCGGCCACCCTCACCCGGCAGCTCCTCGCGTTCAGCCGGAAGCAGGTCCTCCAGCTGCGGGCCGTGGACCTGAACGCCGTCGTCTCCGGCATGGAGCCGATGCTGAAGCGCCTGATCGGCGAAGACGTCGAGCTGGTGACCCGGCTCGACGCCGAGCGTCCCTGGATCCGCGCCGACGCGGGCCAGGTGGAGCAGGTCGTGATCAATCTCGTCGTGAACGCGCGCGACGCGATGCCGGGGGGCGGGCGGCTGGCGCTGGGGACGCGCGACGTCGCGTCGGGGGCGGGGCCGCAGGCGGGCGAAGGCGCGGGGCGTCCCGAACCGCTCCGGACGGGCTCCTACGTCAGCCTCATCGTGAGCGACTCCGGCCTGGGGATGGACGCCGCGACCCTGGAACGCGCGTTCGAACCCTTCTTCACCACCAAGCCGGTCGGAGAGGGCACCGGTCTCGGGCTCTCGACCGTGTACGGCATCGTGAAGCAGAGCGAGGGAGAGGTGTTCGTGGCCAGCGCCCCGGGCGAGGGGGCGACGTTCACGATCTACTTTCCGAGCGCGCAGGCGCCCGCGTCGGAGGAGCCGCGCCCGGTGGCGATCCCCGGGCTCACCCCGGGCCACGAGACGATCCTGCTCGTGGAGGACGAGACGATGGTCCGGGATCTCTTCCGCGACGTGCTCGAGGCCTCGGGCTACCGGGTGCTCGAAGCGGCGAACGGCATCGAGGCGCTGGAGGTGGTTTCGCGCTTCGCCCAGGAGATCGACCTGCTCGTCACCGACGTGATCATGCCCGGCATGGCGGGCGGCGAGCTGGTGCGCCGCATGGCGGAGGTCCGCCCCGCGACCAAGGTGCTCTACGTCTCCGGCTACACCGACGACGCGCTGGTCCGCCGCGGGGTCATCGAGGCCGGCGTCTCCTTCCTCCAGAAGCCCTGCATGCCCGACGAGCTCTCGCGGGTCGTCCGGCAGATCCTCGGCTGAACCTCAGATCCGGAACCACACCTTGCGATGGAACGGGCTCTGTTCGTGCCCGATCAGGAGGAAGTTGACCGGGTCCGCCTCGCCCAGGTACAGGCGCGGCTCCCGCACATCCGGCGGCAGATCGAAGGCGAGGAGGGTCTCGTACGATTCTCCCGGCCTGAGGGGGCGGGTCAGCGGGACGCTGGGGCGCCCGGCCGCGGCCAGCGCTTCCTGGGCGCGTTGCGAGGGCTCGTACCGTCTCCCCTGGAGGTCGCGCACGTAGACGACTCGCGGATTGGGGGTGAGGGGCGCGTCGCCGCGATAGGGGGAGGTGGTGCTCGGGTCGAACCAGGTGCGGAGGCGCACCACGTGCCACCGTCCACGCGCCCGGAGCGGGTCCAGGGGCGGGCCGACGGCAGGCGCGCTCTCGATGCCCTCGACCGAGTAGGCGAGATGGCAGTCGATCTCGCAGAAGTACTTCTTCTCGCCGGGCACGAGGACGCGCTCCCGGCTCACCGCGGAGTCCGCGAGCAGAACTCCCGCGTAGCCCACGATGACCACGACCCCGAACCCGGCGATCCAGGGAATCAGCCGCACCCTTCGCAGGATCGCGGCGACGAGCAGCGCGAGCGCCGTAGCGGCGACGGCGCCGCCCAGGCCCAGGAACGCGAGCACGACCAGGGGAGCGAAGGGCGGGACGAACTCCATGGGGTTATCCTTTCTGTCGCAAATTACTTTGTGTTGCAAAGTTACGGCGCACGATGCTCCGCCGGAACGCGCCCGCGTTGGTTCCGCGCTGCGCGACGCCTCGCCGCTACGAGCGCGCCCAGCGGATGACGGCAGCGAGGTGCTCCAGATGGCGCTCGAGCGCCCGGCGCCCTTCGGGCGTCAGGCGGTACTCGGAGCGGGGCACCCGGAGCGCGAACGTCTTCTTGCAGGCGATGTAGCCCGCCTCCTCCAGCCGGCGCGCGTGGACGGAGAGATTCCCGTCGGTGACGCCGAGGAGATCCTTGAGCTCCTGGAAGGTGAGCGAGTCGTTCACGGCGAGGGCGCTCACGATCCCGAGGCGCACCCGCTCGTGAATCAGCCGGTCGAGCGCGGCCAGACTCTCGGGCGGTGCCGTGGGGTCGCTCTTGCCGCGGGGGCGGTCCCGATGGACGTCGCCTCCCTCGATGCGGCGCTTCCGGGAAGGTTCAGCCACCGTGCCTCCTCGCGATGTAGACGCCGAACCCGATCTGCAGCCCTCCGAACCCCGCGGCGAGGAACGCATCGCCCCACCCCGCCGGCGCGGCCAGCGCGGCCGCGCCCAGGGCCATGAGCGAGACGCCCAGGAGCGGGACCACGCGGACCGACGCGGCCCCGCCGGTGACCACGGCGGCTCCGTACAGGAGGAGCCAGAGCCCGGGGAGGATGCCGGTCTGCCCCTGGCGTGCGAGCGCGACCGTCGCGATCGCCCCGGCCGCGATCGGAGGAGCCAGCGTCAAGGCGAAGCGCCGCGCGGACCCGTCGAAGAGCGGCGTTCCTGAGCGCGCCGCCTTGACCCGAATGGCCGCGCACCCGATCAGGAACGCGACGACGCTCTCCACGAGCCAGGTGGAGAGCCAGGCTTCGGGGGTCACGGCCCGTGAGGCCAGCCACGCCGCGGCCAGAGCCGTGATCCCCATGGCCACGCCGCCCCAGCCGGGAACGGCGGTGAAGGAGCCGGCCCGCTCCATGGCGCTCCGGATGAACCGGAGGTGTTCCTGGGCGCGATCTTCCAGGACGGGCGACTCGGCGGGGTCGGATCGGCGCGCGCGGCTCATGCCTGGAGTATCGGCACGGGCTCGATGTCTGTAAAGTACTTTGTAGCGCGAAGTGCTTGGTGCCCGCAACCCCCCGCCGCGGCGCTCCCGCCCGGTCACGTCGCGTCCGGTCCCGAGTATAGTTCCCGCATGCCCGACCCGATCCGCCGCTACGCCCGCTGGCTGCACACGCGATGGCCCGCGGGCACCGTGGAGAAGCTCCCGGAGGTCCGCGCCGACGGGACCACCCGCGTGCCCGGCGTCTTCGTCGTGGGCGACCTGACGGGAATCCCGCTCCTCAAGAACGCCCTCGACACGGGCGCGCGCGCGGTCCAGCGGATCGCCCTCGATCTCCAGGGAACGCCCCAAGGCCCGCGCCTGGGCGAAGGCGTCTCGGTCCCGGCGAAAGCGTCGTCCCCTGCCGCGACGCTGGACCTCGTCATCGTCGGCGCGGGGGTCTCCGGCGTGGCCGCGGCGATGGAGGCCAAGCGCGCCGGCATCTCCTTCGCGATCCTCGAGAGCGCCGAGCCGTTCGCCACCGTCGCCAATTTCCCGAAGCGAAAGCCGATCTTCACCTACCCGACCGGGTTGAAGCCCGCGGGGGTGCTGCAGGTCACCGCCGACGTGAAGGAGCCGCTCCTCGAGGAGCTCTGCGCGCAGGCCGCCGCAGCCGGAATCGAAGTCGTGCCGGGCCACGCGACGCGGATCATGCGCGAGAGCGGAGGGATGCTCGCGGTCCAGCGGGCGGACGGAGAGCCGATCCGGGCGCGGCGGGTCCTGGTGGCGATCGGAAGGAGCGGGGACTACCGAAGGCTCGGCGTCCCGGGCGAGGAGCGCGACAAGGTCACGAACAGGCTTCACGATCCCAAGGACTTCACGGGGCAGAACGTCCTCGTCGTGGGTGGAGGCGACTCCGCGGTCGAGACGGCGCTCCTCCTCGGCGAGGCCGGAGCGCGCGCGACGCTGGCGCACCGCGGCGCCGAGCTGGTCCGCCCGAAGCCGGAGAACGCGGAGCGCCTTCGCCGCTCGGGCGTCTCGGTCCGCCTGAAGACGCGCGTCCGCGAGATCGGCGACGCGGACGTGGCGCTCGAGGACGGGAGCGGGCGCCTGGAGCGGATCCCGAACGACGCGGTCTTCACCATGATCGGCCGCGACGCCCCGCTCGAATTCTTCCGCCGCTCGGGAATCGCGATCGCTGGGGAGCGCGGCGCTACCTCCTGGATCGCGATGGGCCTCTTCCTTCTCTTCTGCGCGTGGCTCTACAACTGGAAGTCGGGCGGCAGCATGTCGGCCTTCTTCGCCGCGCGGGCCTGGTTTCCCTTCAACCTCCCCGCGCTCCTGGCGGGGGCGGGCGGCGCGATCGCGCGGGATGCGGCCGATCCGCGCACCCTGATCGGAACGCTCGCCATCAGCGCGGCCGGCCCGGCCTTCTGGTACACGCTGGCGTACACGGTGGTCGTGCTCCTGTTCGGGTGGAGGCGGATCCGGCGCCGCCGCACCCCCTACGTCACCGCGCAGACCGCGACGCTCGCCGCCATCCAGGTCGTGCCGCTCTTCCTGCTCCCGGAGATCGTCCTTCCGCTCCTCGGGCACAACCAACTGCTGCCGCGCGGGCTGGCCGACGCGCTGTTCCCGGCGGTGACCTACGGGCACGGCCGCGAGTACTGGCGCGCCTACGGGCTGATCCTCGCCTGGCCCCTCAACGTGTACAACGTCTTCACGCACGACCCGCTCTGGTGGTGGATCGGAATCAGCATCGCGCAGACCTTCGTGCTGATCCCGCTGGGGATCTACTTCTTCGGCAAGGGCGTCTACTGCGGGTGGATCTGCTCCTGCGGCGCGCTCGCCGAGACGCTGGGCGACACGCACCGCCACAAGATGCCGCACGGCCCGGCGTGGAACCGCCTCAACATGGCGGGGCAGGCGGTCCTGGCGATCGCTTTCCTGCTCCTCGGCGTCCGGATCGCGGGATGGATCCTCCCGGATGGGAACTGGGCCGACCGCCTCTTCGACCCGGTCTTCAAGACCCAGTACAAGTGGATCGTGGACGTGTTCCTCGCGGGCGTGATCGGATACGGTCTCTACTTCTGGTTCTCGGGACGGGTCTGGTGCCGGTTCTTCTGCCCGCTCGCCGCGCTGATGCACGTGTACGCGCGCCTCAGCCGGTTCGCCATCGTGCCGGACAAGAAGAAGTGCATTTCGTGCAACGTCTGCACGTCGGTCTGCCACCAGGGCATCGACGTGATGAACTTCGCGAACAAAGGAGCGCCGATGCAGGATCCGGAGTGCGTGCGCTGCTCGGCCTGCGTTCATGCCTGTCCCACCGGCGTGCTGACGTTCGGACAGGTCGACCGGGCGGGCCGGACGATCGCGCTCGACCTCCTGCCCGCCTCCCCCGTGCAGATGCGTGAGCGACGGTGACCGCGCCTCTGGCCCGCGAAACGCCATGACCGCGCTGGCGACGCGCGAGACGCTGGCCTTCCTGGAGCGTTTCCTGCCGCCGCCGCCGGCCCGGCTCCTCCAGGTGGGCGCGGGCGACGGGGACCTGGCGCTGGCCCTCGCGCGCCGCCGGTACGTGGTCGCCGCGCTCGACGAGGGGCTTGCCGCCGAAGCGCGCGGCTCCGAGGTCGAATGGATTCCGGCCGAGCTCATCCACTACGAGCCGGAGCGGCCCTTCGATGCGGTTCTCTTCACCGACTCTCTTCTCGCGCTCCAGCCGGTCGGGCGCGCCCTCGATCGCTCCGTCGACCTCCTAGGGCCGGGCGGTCTCGTGCTGGCCGAGGAGCTGGCGTTCGACCGCGTGAACGTGCACACCGCGCGCTGGTTCTACGACCTGGAATCGGTGCTCGTCGCCGCGGAGATCGTCGAGCCTCCGGACGCCGTCCATGCGGCCGAGCGCCGGCCGCTCGCGCGATGGAGGCAGGAGCACGCGTCCGATCCGCCGCTCGCGTCGGGCCACGACCTGCTCGCGGCCGCCCGCGATCGGCTCGACCTGGCCGCGGTGGAAGAAGCCCCCGCGCTCTATCGGCGCTTCGCCGGGCGTGCCCGAAACGGCCCGCGGGCCGGCCCGCGCGGGACGCGCGTCCTGGAGGTCGTGTTCGAGCTGGAGAGCCGCCTGATCCGCGAGCGGGACATCGCCGCCGCGGGGCTTCGATTCGTGGGAAAGCGCCTGCTATAATCCCGCGCTCGCGGCGTATCGGTCCGGAAGGAGGCGGCGGCGGAACTCTCGGCGAGCACCGTCGTGGCGCTGTGCGCGGCCACGATGTTCGCGGGCGCGATGGACGCGGTGGGCGGCGGCGGAGGGCTCGTGACGGTGCCCGCGCTCCTCGCCGCCGGTCTGCCGCCGCACCTGGCGCTCGGGACGAACAAGGGACAGTCGGTCTTCGGTTCCTTCGCGGCGCTGTCGCGCTACGCGCACGCCGGGCTGGTCGACCGCCGGGCGGCGGGGTTCGCGTTCCCGCTCGCGGTCGCGGGCTCGGCCGCGGGCGTCGCGCTGGCGCTCGCGATCCGGCCCGAGGTGTTACGACCTCTGGTGCTCGTGCTTCTGGTCGCCGCCGCGGTGGTCGTGGTGGCCGTCCGCCCGTCCGAGGAGCGCCGCGCCGCCGCGCCGTCCGAACGCCGGGCGGATTGGATCTGGGCCGGGGCCGCGCTCGGGATCGGCGCCTATGACGGCTTCTTCGGTCCCGGCACCGGCACGTTCCTGATCCTGGTTCTCGTGATGCTGCTGCACCGCCCGCTCACGCGGGCGACGGCGGACGCGAAGGTCGTGAACTTCGGATCGAACCTCGCGGCGGTCGCCTTCTTCGCGAGCCGCGGCTCGGTCCTCTGGAGCCTGGCCCTGCCGATGGCGGGGGCGCAGCTCCTGGGCGGTTTCCTCGGCGCCCACCTGGCCGTGCGCCAGGGGGACCGCTTCATACGGGCCGTCGTCGTGCTCGTCGTGCTCGCCCTGGTGGTGAAGGTCGCTCGCGACCTTCTCACACCGGGAAGTCGATAGCCGTTCACGCAGCAAACTTCGAAAGGAGATCCACGAACCATGGTCCGGATTCACCGCATCGCGATCCTCGTCCTT